>JAJAZG010000485.1 GCA_026785865.1 Pseudanabaena sp. CAN_BIN31 | reverse complement strand
GAGCGCCGCCTACAATCATTTAGGTTCTAAATAATCCTGTAAGGATGATGCAAAGTAACAACTGACAGAGCATCAAAAGCATAAAACATATTCATATACAATCTCCAGAAACTGCGATCGCCTATTTGCCAATGATGTTCTAAACCAATATCTGCTGACACACGCGCTCTGATTTCAACATCAGCGAGCTTGAGTAATACAATTGTCTCTGAGCCAAGCGCCTCGACTAGCTCGACAGTGCCTTGAATATGAGCTTCATCAGCCGTTGTCGGTTGCAAATCTTCAGGGCGAAAGCCTAATGTGAAGGGGCGATCGCTACCAATTTCTTGAAGTAGCAATTCGTTAAGGGCGATCGCCTTAATCAAACTTGCGCCCTGTAAAAAACCGTTAACAACATTCACAGGCAAAAAATTCATCGGTGGCGAACCCATAAACCCAGCTACAAATTGATTTGCGGGTTTACGATAAATATTGAGAGGCGTATCTACTTGCTGAATATCACCTTTATTTAAAACCACGATGCGATCGCCCATCGTCATCGCTTCAACCTGATCATGGGTGACATAGATCGTTGTGACTTGTAACTGCTTTTGCAACTGCACAATTTGCGATCGCGTATCACTGCGTAACTGAGCATCGAGATTTGATAAAGGCTCGTCCATCAAAAATACTTGGGGATTGCGAGCGATCGCCCGTCCCAGTGCCACCCGTTGTTTTTGACCGCCCGATAACTCTTTGGGCTTGCGATCGAGTAAATGGGAGATTTGCAGAGAATCGGCAACCTGTTGCACTCGTTGATCAATCTCGGCGCGTTGTTTTTTGTTTTTTGCTAAAAACCAAGCTAACTTAGCTAAATTTTGGGCTAAATTTTGAGATTTTTGTCTCTTTAAGCCAAAAGCAATATTGTTGTAGACCGTCATATGTGGATAGAGCGCATAGCTTTGAAATACCATCGCGATATCACGGGCTTTGGGCGGCAAATGATTAATTTGGCGATCGCCTAGATAAATAGAGCCATCGGTCACTTCTTCTAAACCTGCAATCAATCGCAATAGGGTACTTTTGCCACAGCCTGAAGGGCCCACCAAGACCATAAATTCGCGATCGTTTACTTCTAGATCAATATCTTGAAGCACGACATTTTGACCAAATTTTTTGGTCACACCAGACAAACAAACCGCAGCCATCGCCAAACATCCTATTGAAATCGATTTAGAAAAAGCGGCGCATCGCGCCGCTTTTTTTTAGAATTCATTTAAGAATTATTTTTAAGATTAAAATTCCTAAAAGATCCCCCTCAATCCCCCTTAAAAAGGGGGAAGAATTAATTCTCCCCCCTTTTTAAGGGGGGCTGGGGGGGATCCAAAATAATTCTTAAATGGTTTTTTAGATTGTAGAAATTTCTTTTTCTTTATCAGCCGTAACTTTATCAATATTTTTAACGAACTTATCCGTTAACTTATCTACTTGCTCTTGTTTGCTTTTAGAATCATCTTCAGAAATTTCTTTTGCCTTTTCCAACTTACGCAAGGAATCGATCGCATCACGACGCACATTCCGAATCGCGACTTTACCTTCTTCAGCAAGCTTAGAGACCATTTTCACTAAATCCTTGCGGCGATCGCTCGTCAATGGCGGAATATTTAGGCGAATGCTGACACCGTCGTTATTTGGGGTTAGCCCAATATCTGACTCAGAGATTGCCTTTTCGATCGCCCGCATACTGCTGCGATCAAAAGGCTGGATCATCAGCGTAGTCGCATCAGGCGAAGAAATATTGGCGATCGCCTTCAGGTTCGTTTCCGCTCCATAATATTCCACCGTAATCCGATCTAACAGCGAAGCATTCGCACGCCCCGTTCGCACACTATTAAAATTGTGCTGGGTCGCCTCTACAGCTTTCTGCATTCGCGTCTCAACATCAGTTAACTTCACAGGAACCTCCAACATAAGTACCAATCGATTCTCCCATGATGACGCGACGAATGTTACCTGTAACACCGAGATCGAAGACAATAATCGGAATACCGTTTTCCTTACAAAGTGCAAAAGCGGTCGCGTCCATTACCCGTAAATCATGGATTAGGGCATGGTCAAAGCTAACGCTTTTAAAGCGTTTCGCATCAGGATTTTTCTTGGGATCGCTGTCATAAATGCCATCGACCTTAGTTGCTTTAAGGATCACTTCTGCATCGATTTCCGCACCACGCAAAGCTGCTGTCGTATCAGTGGTGAAATAGGGATTGCCTGAACCTGCGCCAAAAATAACCACCCGATTGTTTTCAAGGTGGCGAATGGCACGGCGGCGGATATATGGCTCGGCGATCTCTTGCATGGCGATCGCCGACATCACTCTTGTGTGAATTGGTTCATCTAAATGCTCGAAAGCATCTTGCAAAGTCAGCGCGTTCATCACCGTGGCGATCATGCCAATGTAATCAGCCGTGGCGCGATCCATCCCCTTATCGGCTCCGTTAATACCGCGAAAGATATTACCACCACCGACCACGATCGCTACTTCAATGCCATCTTTGACAATTTGAGCAATCTGCAAAGCAATGTCTTGGACAACTTCAGGATCGATGCCAAAGCTGCGATCGCCCATTAACGCTTCGCCACTGAGCTTTAATAAAACACGTTTATATTTCGGAATT
>JAJAZG010000484.1 GCA_026785865.1 Pseudanabaena sp. CAN_BIN31 | reverse complement strand
GTTCAAGCTTGTCTAAAATAATCTCTTTGACAGCGTTCATATACCAAGCCTCATATCAACATATTCATATTTTACTTGCCATTGCTTAAATTCAACATAGCTAAAGGTAGTACAGCCAATGGAAAAACTTGAAGGATTACCCTTAAAAAAGAGGAACAGTAGAATTAATGTCTTACTCTGTCTAGCCCTACTTTCTCTTCATTTGTTAAGCCAAGTAAATTTGACATTCATTCCCAAAAAAATCTTCCTTTTCTACATATCGCAGATTAAACTTAAAATTGACTTTGCATGAAGTCAATTTTAAGGCAAAAAGAGTTAAGGTCATATTTTTACATATTTTTAGCGGTATAACTACGGGCGATCGCATCACATCGCTCATTATCAGGATCGCCAGAATGTCCTTCTACCCAATGCCATCGGATATTGGACGAATTAAGGGGATCGAGCTTTTGCCAAAATTCTTGATTCTTGACAGGCTTGTTATCTTTGGTTTTCCAACCATTCTTTTTCCAACCCTTAATCCATTTCGTGATTCCATCTAGTACATATTTGCTATCAGTATAAAGATCAACAGGTGTGGATTGTTTTTGCATGGCGAGAAATTCTAAGGCAGCGATCGCCCCTTGCAGTTCCATTTGGTTGTTAGTTGTCTCGCGAATACCGCCGCCGAGTTCCTTGATACTGCCATCAGAGAGATGGATGACTACGCCCCAACCACCTGGCCCTGGATTTTTGGAACACGCGCCATCGGTGTGGATGCTGATGACTTTGGCTGAGCCTGTGTCTTCAGTTTTAGCTTTTAGCTTTTCGGTTTTGACTTCGAGAACAGATTCTGCTTCGGGTTTTATTTCCAGTTTTGTTTCTAGTTTTGTTTGAATAGTTTTAGCGACAGTTGTTGATGGAATTTGTGATGCTGCTGGAGGACGCGATCGCACAATTTCGACAGTAACAGAGCCTAAGAAGTTGGGGATTGGGGGATGCTTGATAATTTTTACTTCGACTTGCGTAATTTTTTTGTCTTCGAGCAAGCTATCGGCGATCGCGCCCACTAAACGCTCGATTAGTTTAAATTTTTGAGTTTGAATGAGGGTTTCAATCTTGCGAATACAGGTAATGTAGTTAACCGTATCTTCGATTTGATCATTATGAGTAGCCGACTCAAAATCAACCCACAGGGTTGCATCAACTTCAAACCATTGTCCTAATACATTTTCTTCGGGTAGATATCCGATATATCCATAGGCTCTAACACCTTTTAAATGAATTTTGCTGGTCATTTGTTTAAGTCGTTCTAGTTAAATTTTTCTGGTTAAAACTTCTAATATCTATTGAGGCGGCATTTCTAAGGCGATCGCCCCTAATTTACCCTTACGAAAATCATACAAAATCAGCCTTGCGACTTTATCTAAGTCACCTTGAAACTTATTCAGAGTAGCGACCTCATGAATATATTCAATTCCTGAAGTAACAGTCTCTGGATCGATAGTATAACGGCTACTCAATTTGACATTTAGCGCGATCAATAAATCCACCGCTTCTGCCGCTACTAACACATTGTCGTAGGCAGCCTGACCAATATCATCACAAATCGCCAATTTCATCGCCGCATCCTGATTGTGCAGTAACGGTGGAATTACGCCTGGGGTATCGAGCAAATCAATCTGATCGGAAATTCTGACCCAGCGCAATTGGCGCGTTATCCCTGCTTTATTAGAACTCGCCACCACCCTTTTTTTGAGCAACCGATTAATCAGCGCCGACTTGCCCACATTTGGAAAACCGATCACCACTGCTCGGACTGGACGCGGCAACATGCCCCGACCAAGCCGCCGTTCATTGACCTTCTCGCCTGCCACTTGCGCCGCTTTTAGCAGATCCACCATGCCTTTTCCAGCCTGTGCGTCAGTGAAATAAATCATGCGCCCCTGTTCTGTAAACCAGCGCGTCCATTGCATTTTTACATTCGAGGTAATCGCATCAATCCGATTACATACCAAAATATGCGACTTTCCTTCCACCCATTTATCGATTTTGGGGTGCTGACTAGAAAGTAAAATGCGGGAATCACGCACTTCAATAACCACATCCACCAGTTTTAGTTGTTCTAACAACTGCTTTTCAGCTTTGGCGATATGGCCGGGATACCACTGAATTGGGCTTGCCATAGTTAAAAATATGAAGAGAACGTATTTTTAACTATATACTGTTGCTAAGATATTAAGAAATATTAAGATCATTCTTTAATTTACCCTTTAATAAAAATCATGATTAATCCTGCTCTACGAAAATTGATTCAGAGATTTACTCAGAGATTTGGGGCGATCGCGATCGCCGTATTTTTACCTTTAGCGATCGCCTTTACCCATATTCCTGCGGCGCAAGCCTTTGATGCACCAGAGCTATTACCAGAAAAATATACAAATGTAATTGATCTTGGCAAATTCTTAACCGATGCCGAAGAATTAGCCCTCGATCAAAAGTTAACTAAATTTGAAGAACAAACTGGCTGGAAATTGCGGGTGTTAACCCAAGTTGATCGCACCCCTGGTCGAGCCGTCAAAGATTTTTGGGGACTTGACGATCAGAGTGTGATGCTCGTTGCGGATGGACGCGGAGGCAACATACTTAATTTTAGTGTCGGTGATGCCATCTATCAATTGCTACCACGCGGCTTCTGGATTGAACTGCAATCGCGCTATGGCAATCAATTTTATGTGCGCGAACAGGGCTACGATCAATCGATTTTGTCTTCTATTGATGCGATCGCCACTTGCTTAGATCAAGATGGATGTATTGCAGTGCCTGGTATTCCTCAAGAGCAATGGGTGCTTACGCTCATCACTTCCATTGTCGGCGGGATCATCTTTGGTTTCGCAGGACATCCTCGCAAAGAAGGCGAAATCTTTGCATGGAAATGGGCGCTCATCTTCACACCACTTTGGGGAATGTTGTTTATCTCCTTTGGGTTAGGACCAGTTTTGACACGAACTACAGAATGGGTTCCGATTGTCCGTAATGTCGCGGGTTTTGTCGGCGGCGCAGTAATTGCCTATCTGATTCCATCGCCAAAACGAGTAACACCAACTCCTGATGCCCGCTAAATTAGTCGGCATCCTCCTAATGACAAGTGACTGAAGCCCCTTGTCTCTAATTCACAAAATTAATAAAACTTAAAACCCAAAAAGCTGTGGCGTGAGCCACAGCTTTTTGGGTTTTAAGTTTTATTTTGCCTACCCACTGACCATATACCGCGTCTAGGATG
>JAJAZG010000483.1 GCA_026785865.1 Pseudanabaena sp. CAN_BIN31 | reverse complement strand
TGTTAAAACGACACCGGTATCGCCTATATTTATTTTTTTATATCACACCACATACCATACCCCAAATTACCAAACCCCAAAACCCGGGCCGGCGGCGCCCCGCGCCGCCTCCCATCTTTTTGGGTTTTATTAAGCCTTGTAATACGAGGCTTCTTATTTCGATTTAGCTACAAGCTACAGCTGTGCCAACTTCTTTAGGAGTGGCAAAGGAAGTTCCGCAACTGCAAGACTTACTAGCATTAGGATTGCGAAAACGGAAGCCGCCACCTAAAAGATCTTCGGTATAGTCGAGTTCCAGACCTTGCAACTGAGGCAAGTTGACATCGTTGATCACGATTTTTACGCCGCTTTGTTCGTATTCATTATCACCAGCCTCAGGTTGTTCGACAAAGTCCATCAAATAAGACAGACCAGAGCATCCACCTTGCTTAATGCCTAAACGTAGAGGCGCAGTGGTGGCGCGTTGGCTTTGAAGATTTCTTACGCGAGCGATCGCTGCATCAGTCAGTGTAATCATATTAAATTTTCCTGTGTATGGATTGTGCTAAGAGCAATATTAGTCTTCTAACAACACAAGTGCAATACTCGCTAGAGAAACATTGGTGTAGCCAGCAACTTTGGCGGCTTTATAAAATGGCTTGGTGAGAGGACATTTATGTATACCCAACAGACGCACCCCTTTATCGAGCAGTAGTCCAGTCCTAAAATGAAAATCGCGGTGTAGTCTTACAGCCTTAGCAAGTTTGGTTTTTGGATTACAAAAAAGCATGATTTATCTCTAAAAAGTTTAATTTTTAACAACTGTCTTTATGTTAACGCTATTTCGATGGAAGCGGTAAAATAGTAAGATCTGCGGCGCTTCGCGCCGCAGATGCTTAATTACCCATATCTGCTAAATCATGCAATTTGCCGATCGCCTTCAGCCCCTACAGTCCAATGTATTTGCCGATATGGATAGTGCCAAGAGTATAGCTAAAGCCGCAGGGATGACGATTATTGACCTATCACTCGGCTCCTCCGATCTGCCCACTGATGCTTTTATTTTAGAAGCGATTGCCACAGCATTAAATGACCCTAACACCCACGGCTATTCGCTATTTGGTAGCACTTTAGATTTTCGGGAGGCGGTGGCGGCATGGATACAGAAGCGCTTTGATATCACAGTCGATCCAGAGACAGAAATATTGCCTCTGATTGGTTCACAGGAAGGTACAGCCCATTTACCGCTGGCTCTACTGAATCCTAATGATTTTGCACTCCTACAAGACCCCGGATATCCATCGCATTATGGCGGTATTCACCTAGCAGGTGGTCAAGTGTATGGGATGCCATTGCTAGCCAAAAATGACTTTTTGCCAGTATTTGCGGATATTCCTTTAGCCGTACTAGCACAATCGAAAATGATGGTGTTGAGCTATCCCCATAATCCCACCACGGCTACGGCTTCACTCGAATTTCTGCAATCCGCCGTCAAATTTTGCCAACAGCACGATCTTGCCTTAATCCATGATTTCCCTTATCTCGACTTAGTATTTGATGGCTCAATCCAGCCCTCAATATTACAAGCCGATCGCGATCGCAATATCAGTATCGAATTTTTCACGATGTCCAAGTCCTATAATATGGGCGGCTTTCGAGTTGGTTTCGCCGTCGGCAATCGCGAACTGATTAAAGCCCTGCGTCAAATTAAAGCCGCCGTAGATTTCAATCAATATCAAGGAATCATGCGCGGTGCGATCAAAGCGCTAGCAGGCGATCGCGCACCGATAGATCGCGTAGTAGCCACATTCCAAGAGCGGCGAGATGTGATGATCGACGCACTTGAGGCGATCAGCTGGGATATTCCTAAACCTATTGCCACAATGTATCTTTGGGCAAAATTACCCGATCGCTATGCCCATGATTCAGTAAGATTTTGTCTAGACTTAATTAAATTCACTGGTGTTGCCCTATCCCCTGGTTCAGGCTTTGGCAAACATGGTGAAGGCTATGTACGTTTTGCGCTAGTACATCCACCTAGCGTTTTGAAGGAAGCTGCGGCAAAAATTGGTGCATTTCTGAATTTTAAGTGATACAAAAATAATTTTTAAAATGAGAATTACTAAGTAGATAGGCGTAATAAAAATCAAAGCCCCAAAAGCTGTGGCGATCGCTGCATACATGCCATGGCTTTTTGAGTTTTAAGTTTTCTTTTTCATACCTATTTACGATATTTATTTATAGAATTTATTTGTTAAGATTAAATTAAACTTTGTATGCGTCAAATATAATTAAAGCTTGCAAAGGATTAGAATAAAGCGCCTAGCGGTGCAAGCGCGAATATAATGCTGAGGATTGATTCATGGCTTCCAACACAAATAGCCCACAGAAAGGTCAAGGCGTTAACGAACCAGACAAAAGACAATCAATACAGTCTGACGCTGCTGATGTCGATTGGATGATTATGTCAGATGTTAGTACACGAATTGGCGGATCTTCTCAGCTAAAACCAGAATCAAATCCAGCTAGTTCATCTTCTCAAGCATCTATTAATCAAGATACCGAAAATGATCTTGAAGACTTAGAGTGGTTGAGATCGCTCGGCTTAGATGAACCAATTGAGAGATCGCCTTCCCCAAAAAATACAGCAGCACCATCTAATAATAATGTTGAGAATATTGATTGGTTAATTATGACCAATCTCCAGCCAAGAATAGATAATCCAGACAGTAGCGCAAAAGCTAATCTTCCATATCCAGACATAGCTCAATCTAGGACAACATTTCAACCCTCTTTACAAGAAGACTTTTCCATAGATATCGGTCTAGACG
>JAJAZG010000482.1 GCA_026785865.1 Pseudanabaena sp. CAN_BIN31 | reverse complement strand
GTTTTTAGGTTAGTCCAAACCAACCGAGATAAGTTGAGAGAATGGGTTTGCCAAAGAATAGGGAAATTGCGCCACCTATTGCTAAAAAAGGGCCAAAGGGGATTGGCTGTTGTCTGCCTAAGTTTTTAGTTAATAAAGCGATCGCCCCAAAGAAAGTCCCGATCGCCGAAGCAATCAAAATCGTCAGCAAAACATTTTGCCAACCCAGCCACATCCCGATCATCGCCATGAGTTTAGGATCGCCGCCGCCCATCGCTTCTTTTTGCAAAAAGACTCGACCCGCAACTCGCATGATGTCCAATAACCATATGCCTAGAACGGCTCCACCGATACCAAATATTAGCTGGTTCGGAAAAGATAGGCGATCGCCACTACCCATCGAAGCGAGGCTTATTTGATAAATTAGCCCTAATACCAATCCCGACTGGGTTAAAGAATTTGGTAAGGTCATCGTATCAATATCGATCATCGATAATGCCAATAACCAACTAAGAAATGCGGCATAAAAGCATAAAGTTAATATTGGCAGTGAACTTCCGAAATAGGCGGCTACACTCCAGAATAAAAATGCTGTTAGCGACTCGATCGCAGGATAGCGCCATGATACAGGCGTATGACAATAACGACATTTTCCTCTGATCAAAAACCAGCCAATGATGGGGATGTTATCACGGGGCGCAAGTTGACGAAAACAATGGGGGCAACGCGAGGGCGGATGCAGAATCGATAATCCCGCAGGAACACGATAAATTACCACGTTTAAGAAGCTACCAATACAGGCTCCCAAAGCGATCGCTAAACATTGTAAAAAAAGAGATTCAATTAATAACAAAAAGTTTAAAAAAGATTAGTAAATTAGCTAAAAAGTAAATAAGCCAAGCTTTGCTTGGCTTATTTACTTTATTTAGTATGGTAAACAAATTGTGCGAGTTATTGAGCAGCTTGCACCGCCAAAATCACGGCAAACTTTACGGGCGGTACGCTCAGCTTGATTTTCATCGGCTGACCAACCTGTTCCTGCCGCGCCATTAGTACCTTCCGCGATCGACATGCAAGCATTACGAGTCCAAATCAGTACCTCACAGTCGCCTGCACCAGAGAGGCTTTCACATTCACTCAAGGATCGATTTTCAGCAGCCCTACGAGTCTGATAATTCCAAGAATAGCCTTTTTCTTGAGTTGAGGATGAGCGCGAAATTGCTCCAAAGCTTTGGGCTACGGCTTCTATTGCCCCTATAGAGATTGTCGGAATTAAAACAGCAGCAGCGATCGCTAGAGATTTCCAAAAACTTTTAGACATAAAACAAACCTCCCTATTATTGAAACCCTATATTTTTTATATTACCCCGTAAATCAGAGCTTCTTAACTGTGTTTGCATATTTTAAAGTATCGACATAATTAAATAGGTATAATAAAGCCCAAAAAGCTGTAGCGCACGCTGACCGTGCGCTACAGCTTTTTGATTTTTAAGGGCTTTTATGCTTACCTACTTAAAGAGTAAAATATAAATCAATATTTATAATAGGAACTAACAATTGCTCACCAGTACCAAAAATCCATTAGTCAAGCAACTGCGATCGCTTGGTGAAAGTGCGAAAGATCGTAAAGAGCAAGGGCTTTTTTTAGTAGAAGGAACTCATGCATTAACAGAAGCGATCGCTACAGCTTATCCTCTTTCTATCGTCTGCTGTACCGAAAAATGGATCGCCGCTAATCCAGACTTATATGAACAGATTGAAGCATCGGTAAATGAAATCGAAAGATTAGAAATTGTTTCGGAAGAAGTGCTTCAGGCGATCGCCACGACTAAAAATCCTGATGGCGCGATCGCCGCCGCATTATTGCCATCAAAAGAAATTGCCCAGATCAAGACCTTGGGCTTGGCTTTAGAAACAATTCAAGATCCTGGAAATATTGGCGCGATCGTGCGATCATCGGTGGCGGTGGGAATTGATGGCATGTTGGTGAGTAGCGATAGTGTGGATTTAACCAATCCCAAAATCATTCGTGCCACCGCAGGGCAATGGTTTCGCTGTGCCATGCAAACATCTACGCATATGGCAGATGATATTCGCAAATTGCAAGGACAGGGCGTGAAAGTAATTGCGACATTAGCAAATGCGCCAAAAACTTATTGGGATTATGACTTTACGCAACCAACTTTAATTTTGTTGGGAAATGAAGGGAATGGATTATCTCAAGAATTGATTGAACTAGCCGACGAAGTTGTGTCGATTCCTAAAAGCGATCGCGTGGAATCGTTAAATGTGGCTATGTGTGCAGCCCTATTGCTATATGAGGCAAAGCGTCAGCGATCGCTATTATCGAATTAACGCATAATCTCATGAGTCTTCTCTTAAATTGTCTAATTGACAACGCAGATAATTACCATAAAGCCCTTCTCCAGTGGGAGCTAGTTGTAACAAACTCTCCCAATTTGTCCGCCCTCGTGCAATCTAATAGAGAGCTTGCCTGACTAATGGGTTGTATATTTGCATATGTATTGACAGCGACAAGAGTTTTTAACCAAAATATTTATCTTAAAAAACTCACGCAAAGTAAATTAAAATCGCTTAAAATAGCCTTAAGTGTTTCTTGAATATATTGCTTTTCGCAAAGTTTCTGGGCTCAATTTTTCTAATGCAAAAGTAATTTAATTATGCTTGTAAACATTCTCGGATACCAAATTTTTGAGAAAATCCATGAAGGTTCGATCACTAATGTATATCGTGGCATCCGCCTAAAAGATAATTTGCCTGTCATTTTGAAAGTCCTGATGCCAGAATTTCCCGATTCTCAGATGATTGGTCGATATAAGCAAGAATATGAAATTACGAAAAGTTTGACTTCAGACTTTGCGATCGCGGCTTATGAGCTTGAGCAATATCAGAATGGTTTTGCGATCGTTCTAGAAGACTTCGGGGGAGAAGCTTTAGGAGTATTTCTGAAATCAAAAAAGCTGGATTTGATTGAATTTTTAAGCTTAGCGATTCAAATTTGCGATCGCGTTGGTCGCGTTCACGCCGCAAATATCGTTCATAAAGATCTAAATCCTTCCAATATCGTCTTCAATCCAGAAACGCGACAATTAAAACTAATCGATTTTGGTATCTCTTCGACTTTATCTAAAGAAAATTTGATTTGCGAT
>JAJAZG010000481.1 GCA_026785865.1 Pseudanabaena sp. CAN_BIN31 | reverse complement strand
AACTTTGAGTAAAAAAACAAACAAATCGTTTATTACCAAAAAAAATTTAAAAGGGGGGTGGGGGGGCGTTTAAACAAAAAAAAAAATTGGGCCCCCCCCGCCGGGGCCGCCACATTTTTTTGTTTTTTATTAACGAGAAGGTCCTAAACCAATAGCGCCAGCATAAACAGCTTGACTGCCAAGTTCTGCTTCGATTCTCAGCAAACGGTTGTACTTGGCAACGCGCTCACTACGACAGAGAGAACCTGTTTTGATTTGACCTGCACGAGTGGCGACCGCAAGATCGGCGATCGTGGTGTCTTCGGTTTCACCAGAGCGATGACTGATTACTGAGCGATAACCATTCTTGTCGGCAGTCGCGATCGCCTCAAGCGTCTCAGTCAAAGTCCCAATTTGATTAAGCTTAATCAAAATCGCACTGGCGCAACCTTCACGAATACCGCGCTCTAGACGGGTTTTGTTGGTGACAAATAAATCATCACCGACTAACTGAGTATTGGTAAGGCGATCGGTCATTTCTTTCCAACTAGCCCATTGATCTTCTTCTAAACCATCTTCGATGGAGACAATTGGATATTTGGAGATGAGATCTTCGTAATATCCAACGAACTCTTGAGGGGTGAGAGATTTGCCATCGATCGCATAGTTACCATCTTTGAAAAGCTCATTGGAGGCAACATCTAGCGCTAGGGCAACTTCTTCACCTGGTTTGTAACCAGCCTTAGTAATTGCATCGATGAGCAATTCTAGAGCCGCTTGATTAGACTCAAGGTTGGGCGCAAAACCACCTTCATCACCAACAGAAGTAGATAACTTCTTGTCGTGGAGTACAGACTTAAGTGCGTCAAATACTTCGGCTCCCCAGCGCAATGCTTCTTTAAAGCTTGGTGCGCCGACGGGAACGATCATGAATTCTTGAATGTCCACGTTATTGTCAGCATGAGCGCCGCCATTGACAACGTTCATCAGGGGAACAGGCAGAACATTCGAGAGCGGAGTTCCTAAATAGCGATATAGAGGTTGTCCGATCGCGGCTGATGCTGCTTTGGCTGTGGCAAGAGATACTGCCAAGATGGCATTTGCACCAAGCTCAGACTTATTGGGCGTACCATCTCGCTTGATCATGATCCGATCGACGAGTTCTTGATTGAGGGCATCTACGCCCTTGAGTTCGGGTAGAAGTTTTTCAGTAATGTTGCCAACTGCGATCAAAACGCCTTTACCACCGTAGCGTTTTTTATCTCCGTCCCGTAGTTCGTGGGCTTCAAAACTCCCTGTCGATGCACCACTGGGAACCTGTGCGAGACCGATTGCGCCGTTGGCAAGTTTGACTTCCGCTTCAACGGTTGGCTTGCCACGCGAATCGAGGATTTCTCGTGCAGCGATCGCAATGATTTCTGTTCCTTTAGTCACTGTGAACTATCCCTTTAATGATTAAGTGAAACTATTCGTAACAATCTTACAGTTTTGCCATGTCCCATTTCTCAAATGTTAGGTTTTCATTAAAAAAATTGACAAACTCTACTTTTTCATGTAGGAATTACTCTTAAAAAATGAGGTAGTGAATTTGACTACTGCGGTAATTTTAAAGCGGTAACTAAAACCGCAATTAAAGCGGCGATCGCTGCGCCAATGGTTGTATTGATCCCGTTGACAAGTTCATTGGTGAGCCAGTCATATTTTTCTTGTAAGGTTGCGCCGATCAAGCTTTCGATGTTGGTGGCGATAAAAGCGGCGATCGCGCACCAAAGCAGATCCCAAGGACTAGCGAGTAAACCCACTGCCCAGCCGATCGCCGCCATAAACAGCGAACCAATGATCCCCGCGATTGTCCCTTCTAAACTAATCGCGCCCTCAGTCCCTGCGGCAACTGGTTTAAGCGTGGTAATTAAAAATGTACTTTTACCGTAAGCTTTACCAATTTCGCTAGCAGATGTGTCTGAGAGTTTGGTAGCGAGACTAGCGACATAGGCTAATAGCCAGATCGGATTAGGCGCGATCGCCTGACCGATCGCACAAACTGCCCCCGTAGCCGCCGATCCCCAGAGATTTTCAGGTCCTCTTGCGCCATCGCGTTTTTCGGCAATGCCTTTAGCTTCTTTGACATTTTTGCCAATGCGAGTCACTCCTGAACCGACGATCAGATAGCTTAAAATAACAATATAACCTTGCCATCCTAAACAGCCCCAGATCGTAATCCCCAAAGCCCATGCATGGCAAATACCTGCGGTAGTCAGAACTTTGCGAGGTAATAGTAAGGCGATCGCGCCGAGAATAGTATTCAGAGCGATCGCGATTAACCAGCCCTGTGAAATTGGGAAACTATCGATCATAGAAGTTAATCTTTATAAAAACATTTGATAATAGGCGAAAAGCCCTAACTACTAACTAACCATACTAAGGAGTAAAAATAATGACAGAAGCATTTGAGCAGTTTTTAGGGAATTTTCAGTGGATGAGCTGGAATCTTTTTTTGGCAATTATTCCCTGCGTACTTAGCTTTATTTTATTTGCCAAGCGATCGCCAAAACGATTACCGCTCAATCCCCTATGGTGGTTAGGGCTAGCCATATTCATCCTATTTCTGCCAAATGCGCCTTATATTATCACCGACATCATCCATTTTGTGGATGACGTGCGATTGCCAGATGTTTCTGAGAATGGCGTGATTTTTGTCTTGATTCCCCAATATACTCTCTTCATTTTGTTGGGTTTTCAATGCTACGTTATCTCGATGATGAAACTCATTCAGTATTTAAGTTGGCTCAATCTAATCAAACATACAGCTTTAATGGAAATCAGCCTCAATTTTATCTGTGCGATCGGTGTGTATTGGGGAAGAGTAAACCGTCTCAATAGTTGGGATGTATTCACACAACCTCGCTATGTCATTGATCACGCGCTTAGCAATCTGGCAAATCCTAACTTTTTCTTCGGCACGATTGTATTTTTTATTATCTTTACCAGCCTCTATTACATTTTTAAATGGATTAATCTTGCGATCGCCTTCTATTGGCAAAATCATTCTCATCACGTCTCTGCATAGGCGTAATAAGCCCCAAAAGCACAGCTTTTTGGGGCTTGGGTTTAATTATGGTGCTAGCTCAATAGGCTATATTTTTAGATAGCTTACTGACCTATCACCTTCTAGAAAATTTCATGAAACCAATCGTCAGTCTTTTACATACTTCTAGTTACGAAATTGCATCGCTGACGCAAGCATTAGAGGCAGTACTTGCACCACTAGGAGGTATGTCCAGCATCGTCAAAAAAGGCGATCGCGTCTTGCTCAAGCCTAACTTGCTGACAGGCTCACGCCCCACCAAAGAATGCACTACTCGCCCCGAATTGGTTTATTGTGTCGCCAAAATGGTGATCGATGCTGGTGGTAAACCATTCTTAGGAGATAGCCCTGCTTTTGGTAGTGCCAAAGGAATTGCCAAGGCAAATGGTTTATTAGCCCTTGCCGAAGAATTGGGTATCCCAATTATCGAGTTTCATGGCAAACGCTACGCAACTGAAGGTGAAGGCGAATTGCAACATCTACGCCTGAGCAAAGAGGCGATGGATGCAGATGTGGTGATTAATTTGCCCAAGGTGAAGTCACATATGCAACTTACTCTGACCCTTGGTGTCAAGAATTTATTTGGCTGCGTACCAGGCAAAATGAAAGCTTGGTGGCATATGGAAGCAGGTAAAGATGTCCAACGGTTTGCTCAAATGCTAATTGAGACAGCGAGAGCGATTAATCCTGAACTGACAATCCTTGATGGTATCGTCGGACACGAAGGTAATGGACCCAGCGCTGGCGAACCCAAAGATTTAGGCATTTTGGCGGCTTCTTGTGATGTATTTGCGCTTGATCGCGTTATGGTGGAGATCCTTGGAGTTAACCCTCTAAATGTGCCAACGGTTGCCGCCGCTATGCGTTCAGGACTATGCAGCGATCTCGAAGCCATTGATATCATTGGCGATCCGATCGCCCAGTTACAAACCGATGACTGGAAATTGCCCACAACCATGATGGCGATCGATTTTGGAATGCCCAGAGTTTTGAAATCGACCTTTAAACATCTTTATATCAAGTTCATCAAAGAACCGCTCAGTACCTATGCCCGCATTTAACAGCCCGCCGCTAATCTTAGTGGTCGAAGATGCACCTGACAACCAAGTTTTGGTGGAGCAGGTGTTTCAAGATTCAGGCTATCAAGTAACTTGTATTCAAGATGGTCAAGCAGCTTTAGATTGGCTAGAAACTAATCACCCCGATCTAATTTTGCTAGATCTATCTTTGCCTGAAGTTGATGGCTGGGAGGTGGCCCGACAACTCAAAGCTAGCGATCGCACTGCCAAGATTCCCATTGTGGCGGTGACAGCCCATGCCATGAAGGGTGACAGAGAAGCGGCGATCGCTTCAGGTTGTGATGATTATCTGACAAAGCCCTTAGACATTGATTTGTTAGAAGCTTGCGTCAAGCAATGGCTAGATAAACAATAGGGGGGTGATGCTTTGTGCCATCATCGTTTGGGCAGAAGCCATCAAAGACAAAAGCTTATACTTAATTTATTGGCTTTGGACTAAGATTTAGATAGCGTTTTAAAATTTCACTTAACAAAAGATTCATAAAAGATTCCATTTACTCGTTTACTACAGCCTATTGAGGGTTTGAGTAATACAGATAATTTCCTAAAAGTGCCGCGAAGCGGCACTTTTAGGAAATTATCTGGGTT
>JAJAZG010000480.1 GCA_026785865.1 Pseudanabaena sp. CAN_BIN31 | reverse complement strand
TGTCAACACCATCGACAACTTTGCCATCTTTGCGAGTTTTGCAACCCGTAAAGCCGATATCGGCAACCTGTGGCTGAGCGCAAGAATTCGGGCAGCCGCTCCAATGGATACGCACAACTTTAGGAAGATGGTAATCTTCGGCAAGTTGCTTAGTGAGCGCGAGGGAGCGGGCCTTAGTTTCAACAATCGCGACAGGACAGAACTGGTTGCCCGTACAGGAAACCAGACCACGCATGAGGTTGTCAGGCTCAGCAGGAAACTTTTGCAAGAGAGGTTCTTGCAAAAGCATCGGTACTTGCTCATCGCTGACATTGGTAATCAGCAGATTTTGCTCAACCGTGAGGCGCATATCGCCATTGCCGTATTTATCGGCAAGACGCGCAAATTCATACATATCAGGCGCATACATCCGCCCGACAGGAATTTGCAGCCCGACATAATTTAGCCCTGCTTGCTTTTGTTTGTGAACACCGATGTGATCGCGCTTTTCCCATTCGATTTCATCTTTGAGAGCGGCGATCGCCAATGGCTTACCCATTTGCTTCTCAACTTCGGCGCGGAATTTCTCGATACCCCATTCATCAATCAAAAACATCAGGCGCGATTTGGCACGATTTTCTCGCAATCCGTTATCACGATAAACAATTAGCAAAGCTTCGCAGAGTGCAACCACATCTTCAGGCGCAACCCAGACATTTAGAGAAATAGCAGCCTCAACCCGCTTAGCTGAGAAAAACCCGCCTACAACGACATTAAACCCAAAGATTTCTGGAGAATTCTCTTTAAATGCAGGTATGAAAGCTAAGTCATTAATTTCGGCATGGGTGGAATTATCGCGACAACCCGCGATCGCGATGTTAAATTTGCGTGGCAAGTTGGTGAAATCAGAATTTCCCTCGCCATTGCTTGTCAGCAAATTTTGAACTTGGGCGGCTAAATCACGAGTGTCGTAAAGCTCATTTGCATCAATACCCGCCACAGGTGATCCTGTAATATTGCGAATGTTGTCCATCGCTGACTGGACACTGGTCAGACCGACTGAGCGAAATTTCTCGAACATTTCAGGAACGTCTTCGATCGGAAAGCTGCGAATCTGAATGTTTTGGCGAGTGGTGATATCAGCAACCCCATGTTGTTCACCGCACTTTTCGACCACGGAGGCAAGTACACGCATCTGGTCACTGCTCAGCGTGCCACTAGGGACGCGCATCCGCACCATGAAACGACCAGGAGTGCTTTTGCGAAAAAATACACCTAACCACTTCAGTCGATGCTGCAAGTCATCATCATCGATCGCTTCCCAGCCAATCTCAGCAAAGCGAGCAACTTCGGCTTTGACCGCTAGACCGTCCTTTGCCGCTTTCAGGGCTTCAATTTTGTTTGCCATCTGATTTATCCTTGGCTCTTGCTTAAAACCTTTAGAAACTTTTGATTTTGGCGATCGCTACTTCAGCAAAATCCTAAATTTGTAATTTTTAAGCTCTATTACGACTTTGTATACCGTTTACACTACTTAACATTTCGACCCCAATTCGTATAACAAACTACATATTTTTAAACTTTATTTAATAATTGCAATAATCCCATGCAGTAATTGCATAGATGCTTGTACAGCATTATGCGAATAATAGGCAATGGGCTTAAGCCCATTGTTCCACTAAGTAATAATCGTCTGATTGATAATCTTTATGCTCGATCGCTTACAAAAAATTCTATCCAGACATGGAATTGCTTCACGCAGAGGGGCTGAACAGATAATTCTATCTGGACGAGTTTTGGTGAATGGCAAAACAGTCACAGAATTAGGAACAAAAGCCGATCCTGAAAGCGATCGCATTGAAGTCGATGGCAAATTATTACAAACCAAAGCGCCAGAGTTTGTATATCTATTACTAAACAAACCCACAGGTGTGGTTAGCACTTGCGACGATCCCCAAGGGCGAGAGACCGTGCTGGATATTTTGCCATCACAATATCAACATATTTATCCAGTGGGGCGACTGGACTATAACAGTAGTGGCGCGTTGATTTTGACTAATGATGGTGATTTTGCCAACTATCTCATGCACCCCCGCCACCATGTCGCGAAAACCTATGAGGTGTGGGTTAAGGATATTCCGAATAATGAAACAATCAAACAATGGCGAGATGGAATCTTGCTTGATGGTAAATGTACTTTACCTGCGCCTGTAGATATTTTAAAAGTTGAACATTCCCAAAACCAAAATCCGCGCACACAATTACAAATTATTTTGTCGGAAGGTCGTAATCGCCAAATTCGGCGGGTTGCCGAACAATTAGGTCATCCTGTTTTAGCATTACATCGCGTGGCGATCGCTAGCATTCCAATTGCCGCACTCAAGTTAGGCTCTCATCGACTATTGAGCGATCGCGAAATCAAAATTCTAAATCCAAATTATATCCGATCTGATATCTGAGAGAGTAAAGGCTGAGCTTTTCAATGCTTTTGTTGTCTCGGAATTTATGATCAATTAGGGACTCAGCACCATAGCTAAGCTGATGTGCCTTTAAGTTGCAAAATGATTATGCCGCGCTTCGCGCGGCATAATCACTTTCTGGTTTTTGATATGCATTTTAAATGCCGATCAGCCTACTGATATATAATTAATGCGTACTGTGATTTGTGATGCAAAAAATTTCCAAAATGCTGTGTTACTTTTAGGTAATGTGGTCGAATTGGATTAACTAAATCGCCAGCAACTGCTCTACATAGAGCTTGTATTTATTCAAGTTCTACTGAAAGCTAGTTTGAGTCAGTCCAAACTCTTCATAAATTGTCTGTGAGTATTGTGAATATTGTAACCTCGAAGCAATCAGAAAAATTAGCAGAAATCGGAGCACAGTTTAAGCGAGTTCGCGAAGATAAAGAACTGTCGATTTCTCACCTAACTGTGACCACATTAATCTCTGAACGTTATCTACGAGCGATCGAAGATGGTCAAATGGAATCATTGCCTGAACCTGTCTATGTGCGTGGATTTATCCGTAAGTATGGTGATGCTTTGGGGGTTGGCGATCTTTCAGAAGATTTTCCGTTAAATTCTGTTGTGTCTGAGCAAAAGTGGGTAGGTAGTGCCGCAGCCGAGTTGCGTCCATTACATTTGTATGCTCTTTATGTTGGCGTGATTGCGGGGGCCGTGAGCCTATTAGCAACATTAATGAATTCTCCTGAAGCCAGTAAAATTAACGATAGTCAAACTAATTTTAGTAATGCTGCTCAATTGAATGTGGTAAAGCCGAACAAGTCTGTCGATCTTCCAGAAGTTTTGCTGCCCCAACTTGGTGGACTAGGCATTTTGAAACAGGTCATTGCCGATCCAGCCGCCATGACAACTTCGCCTAACCCGTCTCTGGCTGCCGTCACACCAGAAGTGAAAAACAAATCACAATCTGAGGCTACAGCTAACCCTAACAATATGCTCATGGCTTGGGCAACCAATGGCATTTCTGCAAATAATCTATCCCCTAATAGTGCGGCGATCGCTGCCAATGGTAATTTTGTATTTGCTGGAAACAAACCTTTTAATGTTGGCATTGTGATGCGAGGTGAGTCTTGGATGCGAGTTACGGTTGATGGTCAGACTGAGTTTGAAGGTGTACTCAATGAAGGCAAAAAGCTAGCTTGGTCGGGCGATCGCCAAATTTCAATTCGGGCGGGGAATGCGTCTTCGGTGGCTTTGAGTTATAACAATCAGCCAATTAAGGTACTCGGAAAAGAAGGGGAAGTTGCTGAAAGACTATTTGGGATTAATCAACCCATTAGTGCCAAAGTCAATAATTCGCCCAATAATCCACAATTACAGGGAATTGTGGACTTGATGGCTAATCCTAATTCTCCTAAGGAATGAAAAATAAATAAGCTAGGCAAAACAAGATAGACTAAGAGGGAGAAACAGGGTAAATAAAAATGTACTACAGCGAAGAGATTGAATCAGAGATGATGAAATTTTACCAATCACTGAATGAGAAAGACAAACGAAGATACGCAGCGATTGAAGCAAAAAAGCTAGGGCGTGGGGGCATAAAGTATATGTCAGAGCTATTTGAATGTAATCGGAACACAATTGCAGAAGGGAAAAGCGAACTAGAAAATATAGAAGTATCCAAGTTTAACGAGCCAGTTATACGGGAAAAAGGAGGAGGGAGAAAAAGTTGCTTTGAGAATATACCAGAACTAGATGAAATATTTCTGTCAGTAGTACAAGAACAAACAGCAGGAGACCCGATGGACGCAGAAACAAAGTGGACATACTTAAAT
>JAJAZG010000479.1 GCA_026785865.1 Pseudanabaena sp. CAN_BIN31 | reverse complement strand
ACTATTGCAGCCATGGCAGAAATTGAAAAACAGCTTAAGCGTCTACCCGATCTTCAAAAATGGTTTGTTGAGATTTGCGGCAAATCAACCTAAGCTATGGGATCTATTATTTCTTGGTAGTCTCTTAGGAGATTTCTATTAATAAAAAAATCCAAGATAGACGATCGCACCAGTTGATATTAGTAGGGGCGAAGCATTCCCACCGATACTTATAAATTCTAAGATATTCTTGATTTAGGAATGCTTCGCCCAAACCTCGCAACGCTCGGTCTTGTGTCTCATCAGCTTTCATCATCTCAAAGCAACATTTTATAAGGGTTGGAGGATCAAACTATTAGTAAAAGCGATCTAAGCCAATCAATAAATTAACGATTCAGCCATTCAAACACGCTGAGCGAAGCAACAGTGCCAACAAAATGGGCGGCAATTCCACTCATGTTTGCCATGGCAACCATAATGTCGATCGACCGAATCATGCGAGTCGGGTCATAAATTGCCACGCCTTGGGGTTGAGCAATAGATTTTGAGAACAACACTGCCAGCGACGCGCCGCCACCCAAAATCGTTAGCAGCATACCAACTAAACCCACGATCACACCCAGACGCAACACAGTCATCACCTGTGCTTTAGTTGGGTGCTTCATCGTGTCTGCATGACGCAACCGCCCTGCCAATCGCGTTTGCCGAAAGGCGAGGTAAATTCCAGCTAGGAGCGCTAAAATGCCGCAAACTGCCCAAAAAATTCCGACCCCAATTCCTGGAGTTACGCCTTGGTTCACTGGCACTGCAATCCCAGGAGTTACCCCCCTAGTGAGTACAGTCGCTTGGCTAAAATTTTGACCCGCGATCGCAAAGACAACCATCAGCAGTGAAATCGCTCCGAAGCCAATTTGCACACAGAAACCGATCCAACCTGTCAGGCGTAAAATGTTACCAACTTTTTCTAGTTTCAAATCAAGTGATTCTCTTTCAACAGACTCCATATCGGCGCTCCATTAGACTGGCTTTATATTTCGCTGCTAGAAGAATCGTCTAAGCTAATTGTGGGGGATGAGGCTGTTTTAACCTAGCGCTCATGTACCACATAAGCAATCTTTTCTATTCGATACTTTATAAAAAGATTAACAAGGAATCTGATTTGAGTCATGTACACTATGAAGGAGATTGAACACTAGCTTGTCCTCCATTTGTGTATTTTGAGTTGTCAACTATCATGAGATAGATATTCTGCAACAGCTTCCTTGCAGACTAAGTTTTGCAAATCAAGCTGTATTAACTAAAGAAAAAAAGGTAGAATCTTCGTAGACTGTTGTTCAGCAGTTGTTCTTCTCAGTAAGCGAAAGCGGAAAGCAAAACTTTGACACTAAGACGTTGGGTTGGATTGATTTCGCTGCTCATTTCGCTCTATGTTATGTGGCAAGTTCGTTCTATCGTGCTGCTGTTTTTCATGGCAGTGGTCTTTGCGACTGGGTTAAATCGAGTCGTGCGCCAGTTTCAGAAATTTAAGCTTAAGCGAGGGGTTGCGATCGCGTTGACGGTTGCGATCGCACTCGTGATTTTAGGACTGGTTTTAATTTTAGGCGCTACTCAAATTATGGGGCAGGTTGATCAGTTACGTGACCTGATTCCAAGCGCAATTGACAAGGTTACAAACCTCAACTATTGGGTACAGAAGCAAATTCCAGGTCAAATTATTAACAATCTTCCTAATTTAAGTGAATTGAGCCTTCAACTTCAGCGGGTTGCAAATTGGGCAATCAAGCACTTTTATCAGATTTTTTCTAACTCTTTATCCCTACTGCTCAACAGTTTATTTCTAACAGTATTAACACTGATGTTACTGGCAGATCCAAAGCAGTATCGCAACCTATTGATTCAAGGATTTCCTGCATTCTACCGCAGACGAGCAGATAGTATTCTCTCAAAGTGTGAAGTTGGTTTAGTCAACTACCTGAGTGGAATTGGGCTGAGCATGGCTTTTATTGGCATTGCCTCAACAATAGGATTGCTTGTACTACAGGTTCCCTTACCACTTGTGAATGGACTCATTGCAGGCATATCAGCGTTTGTTCCCTACCTTGGCGCGATCGTTAGCGTTGTACCAGCTGCCCTATTAGCTCTATTAGATTCTCCATGGAAGGCGATTCAAGTTCTGCTGCTATATTTTTTGATTCAGCAAATTGAAGGCAATCTGATCACGCCCATCATTATGAAAAAGAAAGTGTCTCTATTGCCTGCAACAACGCTTGCTTTGCTCACTGCCTTTGGAACGTTCTTTGGTGTATTGGGATTATTTTTAGGATTACCAATTTTAGTGGTCACGCAAATCTGGCTTAAAGAAGTGTTAGTAAAAGATGTTTTAGACCAATGGACAGATCCCCAAAAAACAGCTTCAAGCGAGTCTACAGAGCATGAAGATTGAACAAAACACATAATTTAGTTATGATCGCCTTGGCATCTTTAGCTCAACCGAACCTAGCCAAATTGATAATGGAAGATTCTCAACTAATTACCGTTCTCATTAGCACAACTGTAGTGGTTGGATCATGCAAGGATCTATCAACATACAGCAAATCCCGAACAAACCCAGATTTTTTGTAAAAGCTCCGCTTCGCGGGGATTTTACAAAAAATCTGGGTTTGGTTTGATTGCAATCTGCTGTAAATCCTGTGATACAGATTAAACATTCATCAAATTGAACTTGGAGCCTGTCATTATCACGTCACATTTGCCATTGATGCTAAAGTAGAGCGAATTTAAAAGTGAGGAACGAGCGTGAAAGGATTAGCTGGAAAAACTGCATTGATTACAGGGGCGAGTTCTGGAATTGGCCAGGCGATCGCCGTTCGTCTGGCTCAAGAAGGCTGCAATATCGCCATCAACCACCGCAAAAGTGCAGAGGATGCCGAAGACACGGAAGAATTAGCACTACAAAAAGCCTGCGAACAGGCCGCAGAATGCGGCGTTGAAACGCTGATCATTCAAGGGGATGTCTCTAAAGAAGAGGACATCTTGCAAATGATGAGCGCCACTGTAGACAAATTCGGCAGTCTGGATATTTTAATTAACAATGCGGGAATTCAGACTGAAAGAGCATCTCATGAAGTGCAAACCGATGAGTTCGATCGCGTGATCGCAGTGAATTTGCGCGGAGCTTACATCTGCGCGCGAGAAATGATTAAACACCTATTAGAACAGCAGCGCTCTGGCGTGATCATCAATATTTCCAGCGTCCATGAAATCATTCCGCGCCCGATGTATGTTAGCTACTCTATCAGCAAGGGCGGTATGGGAAATCTGACAAAAACGCTGGCCTTGGAATATGCAAAGCGAGGCATTCGGGTGAATGGCGTTGCTCCCGGAGCTACCATTACTCCCATTAATGAAAGCTGGACAGATGATCCGAACAAACAGGCGATCGTTGAGAGCCATATTCCTATGGGACGCGCTGGAACCTCTGAAGAAATGGCAGCAGCGGTGGCATTTCTAGCATCGGATGAAGCGGCTTATATAACTGGGCAGACGCTGTTCATTGATGGGGGATTAACCCTTTATGCCGATTTTCAAGAAACTTGGTCTGCTTGAGGTAATTAATAATGATGACCGCAGAAGAAAAAAGACTGGAACAAGACCGCAACCGTCAAGCCTACTGGCGCAGATGGGGACCCTACGTGAGCGATCGCCAGTGGGGAACGGTACGCGAAGATTACAGCACCGATGGCAATGCATGGGCATACTTGCCGCATGACCATGCGCGATCGCGCGCTTATCGTTGGGGTGAAGATGGTATTGCTGGCATTTCCGACAACCATCAGCGGCTGTGCTTTGCGATCGCCCTGTGGAATGGGGAAGATGCGATTTTGAAGGAGCGATTGTTTGGCTTGACGGGACCAGAAGGCAATCATGGTGAGGATGTCAAAGAGTATTACTTCTATCTTGACAACACACCCAGTCATGCCTACATGAAATATTTGTACAAGTATCCCCAGCAAGCATTTCCCTACACACAATTGGTAGAAGAAAATCAAAAACGGGGCTATCGTGATCCTGAATTTGAGTTAGCAGATACAGGAATCTTCAATACCAATCAATATACTGATGTTTTTGTTGAATACGCTAAACAGACGGATGAAGACATTCTGATTCAACTGTCTGTTGTTAACCGCGCCGCTGAAACAAAAACACTCCATCTCTTACCAACCCTCTGGTTTCGTAATACCTGGTCATGGAATGAGAATAATGAAAAACCCTACTTGCAACAGATCGAATCTAGGGGTTCAACTCAGATCGTTCATGCGACACATCCGACTCTGGGCGATCGCTGGCTTTACTGTCTTGAGCCAGATGCACTTCTGTTCACCGAAAATGAAACGAACCATCAACGGCTGTTTGGCACTGAGAACAGATCCCCGTATGTCAAAGATGGCATCAATGATTTCATTATTCACGGTAATCAGTCCGCAATCAATCCCAATCAGCAAGGGACAAAAGTTGCCGCTCATTATACTCTGACGATTGGGGCTGGAGAAACTGTGGTTGTCTGGCTGCGATTAGCAGATCGCCCTGACCTGTCAGAACCCTTTAGCAAAGAGTTTGAGCGCATTTTTAACCAACGCCAGCAAGAAGCCGATGAATTCTATCAGCGAATTACACCCCGTCCACTCTCTGAAGATGCCCGTCAGGTGCAGCGTCAAGCCTTTGCGGGAATGCTTTGGACAAAACAGTTTTATCATTATGTGGTTGAAAATTGGCTCACAGGCGATCGCAATCAGCCCGCGCCGCACCGACACAAAGCCCGCAATCAGGAATGGACTCATCTGTTCAATGATGATATTCTCTCCATGCCCGACAAGTGGGAGTTCCCATGGTTTGCAGCTTGGGATTTAGCGTTTCACTGCATTCCATTGGCGATGCTTGATCCTGACTTTGCCAAGCAGCAGTTAGACCGTCTGACGCGAGAATGGTATATGCACCCAAATGGGCAGATTCCTGCGTATGAGTGGCATTTTAGCGATGTTAATCCACCTGTTCACGCTTGGGGGGCTTGGCGAGTGTATCAAATTGAACAGGAGTTTTACGGACGAGGCGATACGGAATTTTTAGAGCGTGTCTTTCAAAAACTGCTGCTCAACTTTACTTGGTGGGTAAACCAGAAGGACAATGATGGCAACAATATCTTTCAGGGTGGATTTTTGGGGCTGGACAATATCGGCATTTTTGATCGGAGTGATGAACTTCCCACAGGCGGCTATTTAGAACAGTCAGATGCAACCAGTTGGATGGGAATGTATTGCCTGAATATGTTGACGATCGCTCTGGAATTGGCAAAAACTAATCGCACCTATGAAGATATTGCCAGCAAGTTTTTTGAGCATTTTCTCCAGATTACCGATGCAATGAACCATGTCGGTGATAACAATATACCTTTGTGGGATGATACCGATCAATTTTTCTACGATGTACTGCATCCGCCTCACGACCAGCATCACTATCTGAAGGTGCGATCGATGGTAGGTTTAATTCCCTTATTTGCCGTTGAAGTTCTGGAACCTTCAGCGCTAGCGCAATTTGCTGGTTTCAAACGCCGTTTTCAGTGGTTCATCGACAATCGCCCTAACTTACAGCGCAATCTAACCTCCTTAGAAACGGATGGGGAGCAGTCAAGGCGGCTCTTAGCGATGGTCTGTCCGTTTGAGCGACTCAGACCCATCCTCCAACGCTTGCTAGACGAAACCGAATTTCTGAGTCCCTATGGGGTGCGATCGCTGTCCAAAATCCACGCCGAGCATCCCTACACCTTTGATGTGGATGGATACTCACATTCCATTGCCTATGAACCCGCAGAATCGACAACGGGGATGTTTGGTGGTAACTCGAATTGGCGTGGTCCAATCTGGTTTCCCATGAATTTTCTAATTATTGAGTCGCTCCAGAAGTTTCATGCTTATTTGGGTGATGAATTCAAAGTAGAATGTCCATCTAGATCAGGACAATGGATGACTCTGGCAGAAGTGGCGATCGAGCTATCTCATCGCCTGATCAATATTTTTCAACAGAACGAAGCTGGTAATCGCTCAGTTCATGGCAACAATTCCTTATTTCAGAAAAACCCTCACTGGCGCAATTTGTTGCTATTTTATGAATACTTTAATGGTGACAATGGTACTGGGTTAGGAGCCAATCATCAAACGGGTTGGACAGGCTTGGTGGCTATGTTGATCCATCATTGCAGTGAAGATTCACAATCCTGTAAAAAATTCCACAGGTAAAGCATGATGCCCCATTCAGGTTATAGCCGTCATTATGATCGAAAAGCTACTGCACCATTCGCGAGTGGGCAACGCATAGAGGATCACTAATAAAATGCTTGGGTTTAGTCCTTGTCATGAGAATGAATAGAAACCTTGTCTCCTTTCATCTCAACAGGTTCCGTTCGGGTTTGAATCCAGCCAAACAGAGCGGCAGTGCCTACCAGAATCACTGTCACGCCTGCCACGAGTTGCACCATAATGCTGTAACGCATCAATCCTCCTTATTATTCTAGATCAAGATTATGCCAGATCAAAGTGTTCCATATTGACGTTCGTAACGGGAACCTCTAGCTCAAATAGAGCAAGTTCTACCGCACGCATGATCACTGGCGCGGCGCAGACGAAGTAATGACGACTGCCTCGATGTCGGGGAATATGCCTTTCCAACACTGCTTTATCGACATAACCCGTTTCGCCTTCCCAGCCGTCGTGAGCTTTCCGCAACACATACACAATAGCTAAATCGAGCGATTCTTTCAATGCTTCCAACTCCTCCCGATAGGTTATATCCTCCCAGGAGGAAGCTGCGTAAATGAGGAGAAAGGGGCGATCGTCATTTCGTTCGGCTGCTGTTAATAAAATACTGAAAATGGGTGTAATCCCCACACCACCTGCAATCAGCACAAACCCAGCGCTGTCCCAGTAGCGTTCTGTTGTAAATACCCCGTA
Organism: Pseudanabaena sp. CAN_BIN31; assembly: GCA_026785865.1. Lineage (GTDB taxonomy): Bacteria > Cyanobacteriota > Cyanobacteriia > Pseudanabaenales > Pseudanabaenaceae > Pseudanabaena. Next base: position 1,938 of record JAJAZG010000479.1, on the reverse strand, counting down.
GGGACCATCCAGATAAGCTCTTGTGCCTGGTTGGACATCTTTGATTTGACTGGTAAAATCGCCGATCGCTTTGATACCAAACTCAATCCGATCAGCGCGATCGCCACTGGATGACATTGAAAAGGGATGTTCCCGCATACTCAACGGGGTAATGTTCAAGGTCAACCAAGCAAACTGACCTGGCTGAAACGTAAAGCCCTCATGTCCTAATGGGCGTAGCGCCAGTGTCCAGACATCACCTCGCTGGGACATGACTTCTTCCACGACATAGGGCTTTTGCGTCATTAACCAAGGTTTGATCAGACGCACATAAATGATCAGCCAGAGCGAGACCAGCATAATGCCCGACCACAGTACGGCTTTCCAAAACAAGCCCATATAGTTGCCAACGCCGATCGCATGTCCAAAGCCCAACCCCACTGCTAACACTGCCAGAATCGTGTGAGAGGCTCGCCAAGGTTCATAGGGAATCTTGAGTTGTTTACGCCAGATAGTCGTGATCACCATTGCCATAAAGGCCAGCGTTGCTAACATTGCCATACGTGCCCGCCAAGGAGCCTCGAAAAAGTTGAGCAACTGAAGGGTTTCAGGCTGAGCAATGAACAGAATCACTGGATGCACCAGCACCATGAAGAATGCGACTAGGGAGGTGTAGCGATGAAACTGGAGCAGAATATCAAGGCCATAGGAAGATTCGATCCGATTGATCCGAGCCGTCAGGACAAATTGCAATGCCATCATGGCTAGTCCGATAAAGCCCAGCGCCACTGAAAACTCAGCCCAAAAGCCACGTCCAGAAGGGACTGGATGCAGTAATAGCACTAACAATGGCAACAGGGTTAGCAGCAGGTAGGCGACAATCCACAGAAAGGCAACAGCGATCGGGCTATGCATCAACAATCGTCTCATGGTCAAGCTCCTGGGCGTTTATGGCTGAGATGCTAGTTGAAACCGACGCTCGACTTCCTGCCAATTCACGACATTCCACCAATTGGTCAAGTATTCAGCGCGACGATTCTGGTAACGAAGATAATAAGCATGTTCCCAAACATCATTGCCTAGAATGGGGTAGGAACCTTCCATAATTGGACTGTCTTGATTCGGTGTGGCGGTAATTTGCAGTTGTCCTTGAGGATTACGAACCAACCAAACCCAGCCACTGCCAAAGCGAGCGCCCCCTGCCTCGTTAAATTGTTTTTTAAAGTTGTCAAAGCTGCCAAAGGTTTGATCAATCGCATTTGCGATCGCGCCAGTGGGTTGTCCCCCGCCCTTTGGACTCATAAGCTGCCAGAAAATCGTGTGGTTAAGATGTCCACCAGCATTGTTCTGAATGGTTGTACGAATATCTGCTGGTAAGCTGTTGAGGTCGCGGAGCAGCGCTTCGACACTGCGATTCTGTAAATTGGGCTGTTGCTTTAATGCTGCATTTAGGTTTTTGACATAGCTAGCATGATGTCGATCGTGATGGATCTGCATTGTTTCTGCATCGATCGCCTTCGTCAATGCACCATACTCGTAGGGCAATGGCGGCAGTTGTGCGGGATAGGCTCTCAGTTCACCCTCTGGTAGCGCAGCAACCGCAGCCGATTGAGTCGCTGCTGGAGAGGTTGCCTGAGCCTGTGGCATACCTTGACAGGAAACCAGCAACAGGAGTAGTGCAACTCCCGCCATCAAAAATCGTATCGGTTGGCGTAAAAATTTTTTCATCAGCATAGTTGTATAAGATTGCAGTTATTTACTATTTTGATTGCTATTTTGAGAAAATGATGTTGTATTCACCGTATAAAATGATTGATTACGACATGACTCTTAATATAACTACCCAGTCGTAGGGGCAATTCACGAATTACCCCTACTTTATTTCTCGTTCTCAAGCATTACCTTTGCTTGCAAAAGTTCTAGGTGTTTTTCTTGGCTAACCTTGGGATAGTGGAGATT
>JAJAZG010000478.1 GCA_026785865.1 Pseudanabaena sp. CAN_BIN31 | reverse complement strand
TCAAAAGACTGCGAACCTGCGATAAAACTAAGCGATCGCCAATATTCTCCATTTTCAGTTTGCCAATAATCTTGACCTTGCGCTGTTGTGAATATTTGCGGCACGTCCCAACGCCGATCTAGTGGCTGCTTTGCGAGGCGATCGCGTACATGCTCCCCATAAATTCGCATATTCTGCATCACCAGCTTCGGCTCCCGAAATACATTTGTATTTATACGCTGCAAAATAAAAGACTGAGCTTCTATCCCTTGCAAAGAAACCAAAAAAGTATCATTAATATTGCCACTGCCAAAGGGCTTGATATCGGTGATTTGCGATTGGGGAGAAAATTTTTGGGCGATCGCGATAAGTTGCGATCGTGCGATCGAATGGGTTTGAGTCATTTGCTTTGAGATAACTTTTGTATAACTTAAATCTAACTATCCTTGTTGTCTTTTTTTTTAAGTCTGTAATAATGCTTTAAACGTCTTTTTAACGAGATTACAAGTAGGGGTTTAGCATTTGCGCCACCATATCTCAACTCATTACTGAAATCTCACTTCGCAAATGCTAAACCCTCTTCTCTTTAAGAGATAAATTGTCCCTACGTTGCGAGGTTTGGGCGAAGCATTCCCAAATAAGGATATCTTAGAACTTAGAGACAGTCAGAAAATAATCGATCCTTTATTTACCTTAGAAATCACTGGGATCGCCCACTCCTATAGCAGCGATTTTCTTAAGTAATGGGATCATTTACTTTTTGGTAAACTCTTATAAGTATCGGTGGGAATGCTTCGCCCCTACTAGTATCAACATATACTCTGGTCGATTGCCTATCTTGATATTTTTATTATCAGAGATCACGTAAAACCCTGTCCGAAGTATTATTTAGTTAATGTGGCATGATATTTACATGAAAGTTGAAATTACAGCAATTCCCGATGTTTTACTGATTACGCCCAAGGTGTTTGGTGATGACAGAGGCTTTTTTTATGAGTCCTATAATCAGCAAGCTTTCACTGAAAAAGTAGGGCTAGATATTGCCTTTGTCCAAGATAACCATTCGCGATCGCAAAAAAATGTTTTGCGTGGATTGCACTATCAAATTGGTAAGCCACAAGGGAAATTAGTCAGAGTTTTAGCAGGATCAATTCAGGATATTGCTGTAGACTTGCGCCAAAGTTCGCCGACTTTTGGCAAATCCGTAAGTTATGTTTTAAGTGCTGAAAATTGCCAACAACTCTGGGTTCCCGCAGGATTTGCTCATGGTTTTGTGGTTTTATCAGACTTTGCGGAAGTCGCCTATAAAGCTACAGACTACTATGCACCTAGCGAAGAGCGCTGCGTATTATGGAACGATCCTGAACTGGCGATCGCATGGAAACTTGACGAACCGCCAATTTTGTCTGCTAAAGATGCTGTTGGTAAATTATTAAAAGAAGCTGAGTTATTTGTATGAACCGAGAATCATCCCCAGAAACATATCAAAAAGTATTAGTCACAGGTGGAGCAGGCTTTATTGGCTCTAACTATGTGCATTATGCGATCGACCATCATCCCACATGGGAAATCGTGGTCTTAGATAAGCTGACCTATGCAGGTAATTTAGATAATCTCAAAGATGTTCGCGATCGGATTACTTTCATTGAGGGCGATATTGCCAATCCTGAAGATGTGGAAAAAGCCGTCGATGGTGTCGATGCGATTCTCAACTTTGCCGCCGAGAGCCATGTCGATCGCAGTTTGGTCGATCCTTTACCTTTCATTCGCACCAATATCGAAGGCACGCTCTTATTGCTAGAAGCGGCGAAAAAGCATCAAATCAAGCGTTTCCTCCATGTTTCCACCGATGAAGTCTATGGAGATTTAGTTGGTAGCGATCGCCATTCATTCGAGTCAGATCCACTCTCGCCGCGCAGCCCTTACGCCGCATCGAAAGCGGGAGCCGAACATCTTGTCTTTTCCTATGGGATTAGCTACGGCTTAGATGTGGTGATCACACGCGGATCTAACACCTATGGCCCCTATCAATATCCCGAAAAAATTATTCCTCTGTTCATCACCAACGCCCTAGAGTCAAAATCTTTACCAATTTATGGTCAAGGCGCGGCGGTACGCGATTATCTCTACGTTGAGGATCATTGCTCAGGCATTGATACCGTGCTGCAAGCTGGTAAAAGCGGACAAGCTTATAACCTTGGGGCGCGGATGGAAGTCAATGGCATCGAAGTTGCGGAAACAATTCTCAAATTGCTCGATCGCCCCGAATCATTAATGCAATATGTCAGCGATCGCCCGGGTCATGACTACCGCTATTCTGTCGATCCCAGCGCCACCGAAACTTTGGGTTGGCAACGTCAATGGGACTTTAAACGCGGCATGGCGCAAACCGTCGCTTGGTACAAGCAAAATGCAGACTGGTGGCAAGCGGTCAAGGACAAGAAGGTATTCCAAGAGCATTACAGCCAGTGGTATGCGAGATGAGTAGCCCTCAAAAAGTCGCCCTAATTGGCGCAAATGGTCAGCTAGGCTCTGATATTGTCAGCTATTTCTCAGACTGCGATCGCTATCAACTCACTGCCTTAACCCGCGCTGATATCGATATCACCAACCCTGAGAATGTTCATCAAGTTTTGACCAGCCAAAAATTTGATGTGGTGATCAATAGCGCCGCCTATGTGCGCGTCGATGACTGCGAACAGGAATTTAATACTGCCTTTAATGTGAATGCGATCGGGGCGATGCATATCGCGAGAGCCTGTCGTGAACTAGATGCCCTATGTGTCTATATCAGCACCGATTATGTGTTTCGCGGCGATCGCGCCGATCCCTATACAGAAGCCGATATGCCTGATCCGATTAATATCTACGGCACATCCAAACTTACAGGCGAGTATTTGGTAAAACAAACGGCAGCGCGATCGCTAATTTTGCGAATCTCCAGCGTATTTGGCAAAGCAGGTGCAAGCGGTAAAGGCGGCAACTTCGTAGAAACGATGCTCAAAAAAGCTAAAGCTGGCGATCCGATTAAAGTGGTCAATGACATTTTTATGTCACCCACCTATACCTATGACGTGGCAAGACTTTTAGATGCACTTTTGCAAGCAGATGCGACAGGGATCATTCATGGCGCAAACACAGGCAGTTGCTCATGGCATCAGTTTGCAAGCCAAGTTCTCAGCCTTGCTCAGATCGACCATCCGATCGAGCCAATCCCCGCTTCGGCATTTCCCACCAAAGCAACCAGACCGATGAATTCAGCATTAATTAGCGATCGCCTCGCTGACCTCACAACTTTTAAAATGCGCCCTTGGCAAGAGGCGATCGCTGCCTATATTCAAGCCAGATAAAAAGACGCTCCGCGTCTTTTTATTTATATAGATTATTCAGGCAAATTATTCAAGTAAAACCTATGAAAGCTCTAATTCTCTCTGGTGGCAAAGGCACAAGACTTCGCCCACTCACTTATACAGGCGCAAAACAACTCGTACCCGTTGCCAATAAACCAATTCTTTGGTACTGCATCGAAAGTATTGTTGCCACAGGAGTTACCGATATCGGTATCGTCATCAGTCCCGAAACTGGCAACGAAGTAAAAAATAAAACAGGAAACGGCGATCGCTTTGGCGCAAAGATTACCTATATTCTCCAAGCCGAACCCGCAGGGCTAGCCCATGCAGTCAAGATTTCTCAACCATTCCTCGGTGATGACTCTTTCATCATGTTTCTCGGCGACAACCTGATCGAAACCCAACTTGATACATTTTTAGCAAATTTCAAAGACAAACAACTCGACGCTCTAATTTTATTGCGACAAGTCGCCGACCCTAGCGCCTTTGGTGTCGCCACTGTAGACGCGACTGGCAAAGTGTTGCAACTAGTCGAAAAGCCGAAAAATCCTGCATCGAATTTGGCGTTAGTCGGGGTGTATTTCTTTAAAAACACAATTCATCAGGCGATCGCCGCAATCGCGCCATCGCCTAGAGG
>JAJAZG010000477.1 GCA_026785865.1 Pseudanabaena sp. CAN_BIN31 | reverse complement strand
AGTCATCATAAACAATCAAAGTGCCTTGACCTTTGTACATGAAGTACTCAGCCAATGCTGCGCCAGTGTAAGGAGCGAGGTATTGCAAGGTTGCAGGATCGTTGGCACTTGCCATGACGACGATCGTGTATTCCATTGCGCCGCTTTCACGGAGCTTGTTAACAACGTTGGCAACGGTGGAAGCTTTCTGCCCGATCGCTACATATACGCAAACGCAATCCAAACCTTTTTGGTTGATGATTGTGTCGATCGCAACTGATGTCTTACCAGTTTGGCGATCGCCAATGATCAATTCGCGCTGACCACGACCAATAGGAATCATCGCGTCGATCGCGGTAATACCCGTTTGTAGAGGTTCAAATACGGATTTACGAGCAATAATGCCAGGTGCGGGAGATTCGATCAGGCGAGTTTCGGAAGCTTTGATTTCGCCTTTGCCATCAATAGGCTGAGCCAAACCATCAACAACGCGACCAATGAATGCGTCACCGACAGGAACTTGAGCAATGCGACCAGTTGCTTTTACCGAGCTACCTTCAGCGATTTTGCGACCTTCACCCATCAACACAACACCAACGTTGTCTTCTTCAAGGTTCAGCGCAATGCCGACAGTACCATCTTCAAATTCTAGCAACTCGCCAGCCATGCACTGTTCCAAGCCATAGACACGAGCGATACCATCACCGACTTGCAGGACAGTACCAACGTTAGAAACTTGCAGCTCTTGGTTATAATTAGCAATTTGCTGCTTGATAATATTGCTTATTTCGTCAGGTCTGATGCTAACCATAGTTGTGTTTTACCAGTTATCAGCGATCGATTTGTTTTGAGAGTTAATATTTTGAGAATTGTCCTACAACTCTATAAGCAAGGGGCTTAAGCCCATTGTTCTACAAAGTGTAGAAAAGGAATTGCTAAACGCCTGCGGTTAAGCTGCTCTTAAGACGGCGTAGTTGTCCGCGAATGCTGGCATCAACGACTTGAGAGCCAACTTTAATGATCACACCGCCGATTAATTCGGGGTTAATGGTCACAGCGAGTTCGACACTCTTAGCACTGGTCATCGCTTTGACGCGATCGCAGATACTATCTTCTTGTGCTTTGCTTAGTTTTAAGGCAGTAGTGATTTCCGCGAGAGCAACTTTGTCGATTACGCGCAATAGAGCTTTAAACTCATTGACGATTTCAGCTAAGAAAGCAATGCGTTTGCGATCGACTAATAAGAGTAAAAAGCTTTTGGTTACAGCATTAACCTGTGAACCAAATACATTTTCAATCACGCCTTTTTTGACGTTTGCGCCAATTAGAGGACTAGCAAATAGTTGACTTAACTCAACGGAATCAGCTAGCGTATCGCCAATTAAACGCACATCATTAGCGATCGCCTCTAAATTATTTTGCTCTTGTGCCAAAGACATCAGAGCTTCAGCATAGGGAGCGACGACTGCTTGACTAACAGAACTAGATTTCATGTTTTTCTCCTAGTCAGAACTCAAAAGGGCAATGCTACGGTCGATTAACTCGATCTGAGTATCTTCACTCATACCGCGATCAAAATAAGACTGCACACTTGCAAGCGCCTTTTCCGCGACTTGCTGACGCAATTGCACGATCACGCGCTCTTGCTCAGTGGAAATCTCTTGATCGGCAGCTTCACGCAAACGCGCAATATCTGCATCAACCGTTGCCAAAATTACATCAGCCGCGTTTTTAGCATCAGTTTCTGCTTTTTTACGCAAGTTATCAGCTTCAGTTTTTGCCTGAGCTAATTTGCCTTGCTGTTCAGATAGCTTTGCTGAAGCTTCTTTTTGACGATTTTCTGCATCAGCGATCGCCGATTGGATTGACTCCAAGCGAGCCGAGAGAATTTTGCCTAAGAAACCGCGACCTGCATAGATCAAAAGACCGATAACGATCGCTATGTTGATTAGGTTGGTTTCCAGAATGTTGGAATTAATCCCAAACCCCGAATGCTCAACCGCTTCACTTGCTAGTAAGACGAAATTTCTAATCATAAAAGGTGGTTTCTATTACTCAATATCAGCCAGATACTATCTAGGATCTTACTAAGTTACCTAATAGCTTTTCGAGAACTTGGCGACTGAGTGATTCTACTTCCGCGTCCAGAGATGCAGTCGCATCTTGTTTTTGCTTATCGATTTCCGCTTTAGCAGCAGCAACTTTAGCTTGTGCTTCGGCGATCGCAGCATCAATCCGTTCTTTACGAATCTTGTTTGCGCTCGATTGAGCAGTAGCTAAAACGTTTTGAGTTGACTTACGAGCAGCAGCAAGCTCTTGCTCGTATTCTTTGACAATCAACTCAGCTTTTTCGAGACGCTCTTTTGAGACAACAATCTGACTTCTCACATAATCATCGCGATCGTCGATCGCTTTGGTTAGCGGCTTAAAGAAAACAACGTTGAGAAGCGCGACAAAAACAACAAACTGCACCGCCATAATGGGAAGTGTGGCATTGATATCAAACAAGCCGCCTTTATGTTCTACTGCTTCCGCAGCCACAAGAACAGTTGAAAAAAGGTTCCAAATTGTCATAGGTATGTTGTCGATTACTGGAAATTCTTGCAGACTGGAACAAGGGGCTTAAGCCCCTTGCCTTTCTGACTTAACAGAATCAAAAAATGCTTAGGCGAAGGGGTTAGCGAATAGCAATACGAGTGCAACAACTAAGCCGTAAATGGTAAGAGCTTCCATGAAAGCCAAGCTCAACAACAATGTGCCACGGATCTTGCCTTCAGCTTCAGGCTGACGGGCGATACCTTCAACAGCACTGCTAGCTGCATTACCTTGACCAATACCAGGTCCAACTGAACCAAGACTAACGGCAATGCTAGCGGCAATTACGGATGCTGAGGCTACTAATGGATCGATCACGTTCTTTTTCCTTCTGATTATTTTTAAGTGTTTACATATACGGGAAGTAGACTATGGGAAGCGAACTTCCCGCAATCAATTGTTTGGAGCAAGTGAGCTTAATGCTCATCATGTCCTTCATCACCATGTCCTTCCATCGCTTCACCAATGTATGAGGCTGCCAAGGTTGCAAAAATCAATGCTTGGATGGCGCTGGTAAATAGTCCCAGAATCATCAATGGCAGAGGCACAAACAGAGGTATGAGGAGAACCATGACTCCCACAACTAGCTCATCGGCGAGGATGTTTCCGAAAAGACGGAAGCTGAGTGAGAGAGGCTTTGTGAAATCTTCAAGAACCCATAAAGGCAGGAGAAACGGAGAAGCTTGGATATATCTAGTGAAGTATTCCAAACCACGTTTGCTCAGTCCAGCATAGAAATAGGCTAGGGAGACTAATAATGCTAGAGCGATCGTGGTATTGACATCACCTGTCGGGGCAGCAAGCTCACCTTCAGGCAATTCGATCAATTTCCAAGGAACTAACGCTCCTAACCAGTTCGATGCGAAGATAAACAAGAATAGACTACCAACAAATGGTACCCATTCTCTGTAGTGCTTTTCGCCAATCTGGTCTTTGGCGATGCCCTGAACGTATTCCAGAGCATATTCCATGAAATTTTGAAAACCTGCTGGCACACGTTGGTCAGCTTTGGCGGTGCTGGATCCGATGAGCGCAGCAACGAGTACTGCTCCCATCACAATCCAGCTCACGATTAGCACTTGACCATGTACGGTGAAGTTGCCAAACTCCCAATAAAAGTGTTTGCCCACTTCTAAGGCGGCGATATTGGTTTTATAACCAAAAATTACTGGATCGATCATGTTCGATATGTTACAACCTGTAGGAGGTCAAATCAGCGAAAATGAAACCCGTTACTCAAATTAAGTCTTGCTCAAATCTTGGGCAACTATTACTAAAACCGCAACTTTGTAAGTCATGAAGCCGAGAAATGCTGGCAAAATTTCCAGATATTCTGATTTGGCAGCGATCGCAATCAAAATCACAAATAAACCAAGTCGTGATAAACCGAGACCGTTGGACTCGCCACCTAGTCGGTCAACGCTTTTGGTCAGCATTCTGAAATAAATCGTGCCAACTAGCGACCCCACAGCATAACTGAGGGTGATCTTCCAGCCGTACCAAAACCACACTGCTAAGCCAATCACGACTCCAGAAGCAATGGTAAGTACTAACAGCTTATATTTGAGGCGATCGTAATCTTCCATGCCATCAGAAACTGATGCGGATGAGTTTTCTACAATCACTTGCGAAATTGTGCTGCTTTTAGCGGGGATGATCTTCACTGTTGACTTTATAGCAGTTGACTTTTGCGGTTAACTTTTAGCAGCCGTTGCTGATTGTTTGAGTAGTTTGAGTGAAGAAATGGCACTAAAAATAGTAACCAAAACGGGTGTTCAAAAACTTGGATGTAGCTGCCTACACCGTTGGTAAGCATATCATGCAAGATGTCACATTTGCTTTATGATTCCGCGTACAGATCCTTGTATAGATAAGTAGGAGCCAGCGCAAATCGCCCCCTCTACTTTTTTGGCGGAACTTTTGGCAAGGATTTCGTCTATGTTGGAGTGTTAATATATCAAAGAGTTTTAGACAAATACTTAAAAATTTTTAAATATTTACCTAAAATTCATTATTTTTTGTGAGCATCAAGAATTTGCAACCTATGTCCACATCTTTCGCTAAGCCTCGCCCGTTTTGGTTTGCTTTCCAAGCCGCAGTTTTGTCTCTTGTTTCCTCTGCTGCTTTGCTACCTTTAGGTGCGATCGCGCAAAATGCTTCAACCCAGAAGCCTCTAGCACAGACACCGCCGATCGCCGCTCCCCAAGCTCAGCCTCTAGAGTCTACTAAGCCAAATTCTCTTGAGAGTAGTGTGTTTAGTATTTCGGGTGGACAGCGATTGATGTCGGAGTCGATGACTGCAATTAGTCAGCAAAATTACGATCAAGCTGTCACTAAGTTACAAGATGCCCGTCAAGTGTTTAATCAATTATCGAGTTTTTATCAAGAGTTAACAACGAGCTTTTCAGGGATTGACAATCGCATTTCTGATAGTCATCGTCGTAAGGCTTTACAAACGGCTCAGTTGCGCGACGATGCGACTTATCAGCTTGCAGTTGTCTATCGTGCTAAAAATCAGCCCGAACTGGCTGTGCCTTTGCTAATTCAGTTAATTCGTAGTCAAGCGCCAACTCGCGATTTGGGACAACAAGCTTACCAGCAATTGTTTGAGCTAGGTTTTGTGGATGTTGCATTTGTGCGCCCCAACGCGGCGGCTCCTAAATAACGTCAGTTGAAAATAGCTCTGAGAGAGGGCGAACGAAGCTCGCCCCCTCTCAGAGCTAAAAAAGCAAAAGCCTCGCAATGCGAGGCTTTTGTTTATGTTGATTTTGCCCACCAAGCTAAGCCGTAACGTTGGCTTGAAGTATTTGCTTGGGGTGATTTAAATACAACCCTGAGTTTGTATTTACCCGTGGAGGGTATTTTTATGAAAATATGCTGTAAGTTATCAACTTGACTAGCTGATGACCATATGCTTTGAGAAATGTCGGTGTCTGGCGATCGCATTAAATGTAATTCGATTTTATTAAAGCCTTCATCGCTAAAACCTTCGCCAATATTAAATAGTCTATTGCCATTTTTGTCATTGAGTTTAACTTGGCGATCCCAAGTTAAGGTTGCGGAAATAAAGCTATCGGCTAATAGTGGATCGGCAAAAATATATTCTTGAAATTTATCAACTTCGACAATATTTGTATCCCAGCCGATCGCCGCTATATTCCCTGACGATTGCTGTCCTGCTT
>JAJAZG010000476.1 GCA_026785865.1 Pseudanabaena sp. CAN_BIN31 | reverse complement strand
GCATTAGGAGGCGATCGGATTGTTTTTGAGTTTAGCCCCAACCTCGGCGAACCTCTGCAACCGCTTGCAGAAACTGCATCAGGCGGTGAAATGAGTCGATTTTTGCTAGCTCTTAAGACCTGTTTTATACAACAGAAAACGCAAGAACTTTCTCAAGAAGTATCTGCTGAATTCAATCATGCCAATGTCGGCACGATGGTATTTGATGAAATTGATGCAGGAGTTTCGGGTCGAGTTGCTCAAGCGATCGCCACGCAGCTTTGGCAACTGAGCCGTACTTCTCAAGTCCTTTGTGTGACTCACCAGCCATTGATTGCGGCGATCGCTGATCGCCATTTTCATGTCAGTAAGCAAGTAATTGGCGATCGGACTCAAGTCCAAATTCGCCTTTTAGGACTCGAAGAGCGTAAGCAAGAATTGGCGCAAATTGCTTCAGGCAAAAGTGTTGATCAAGAAAAAAATCAAGGTACAGGCAAAAAGCAGAAAGGAAAAAATGTGCTTAAGGATGGAGGCGATGAGGCTGTAAGTCAGGCGATCGCTTTCGCAGAGTCTTTATTAGAGCAAGCGTCAGCAATCAAAGCTAATATTCACAGCACTTTGTGCGACTAGCAGAAAAGGCAACGCGAAGCGTTGCCTTTTCTGTCTAGCTATAGGACTCGTAACACGGTGGGAATACTGTGCAATGTTGATAAATCACGGATAGCGGCGATCGCTTGTTGGAAATTCAATTCGCTCACCCGTTGGGTTACTACTACGATTTCCGCTAAACCATCATGGACAGTCGTTTTTTGCAAAATTGCATTTAAACTAACGGAATGCTTACCAAAGGCAGTACCAAGATCGCCAATTACTCCTGGTTTGTCGTGGGTAAGTAATCGCGCATAGAACTGCGTCACCGTGTTTTCAATCGGTGCAATTTTGGCATAGTGTTCGTGGGAGCAGCCCATGAGTTGATTGATTTGATTGGGCAATGACTTCATCGCGGCGACAACATTGATAATGTCAGCAACAACCGCACTCGCAGTTGCACCCGCACCTGCACCTGGCCCCGAAAATACAACTTCACCAATGGGATCGCCTTCAATGCGAACGGCATTGGTTACGCCATGAATATTTGCAAGCGGATGTTGAATCGGAATTAAAGTCGGATGTACGCGAATTTCGAGATTACTGCCATCCTTACTTTCAGTCCGCTTGGCAATTCCCAAAAGCTTGATTGTAAAGCCTAACTCTTTGGCATAGCCAATATCCGCACTGGTGATCGAGCGAATACCTTCACGATAAATGTCCTCAAGTTTGATGCGATCGCCAAAAGCAAGACTCGCTAAAATCGCCATCTTGTCCGCCGCGTCATAACCATCGACATCCGCAGTCGGATCGGCTTCGGCATAACCTAATTGCTGAGCTTCGGCAAGCGTCGCGTCAAAATCCGCGCCCTCAAAATACATCCGACTGAGAATGTAGTTGGTCGTACCATTGACAATGCCTGTCAATTCACTAATCCGATTGCCGCCGAGACTTTGCTTCAGCATTTGAATGACAGGAATACCACCGCAAGCCGCCGCCTCTAACATTACATACACGCCTTTTTGTTTGGCAGCCGTAAAAATTTCATTGCCATGTCTAGCAATTACCGCTTTATTCGCCGTAACAACATGCTTACCATTGGCGATCGCCTTTAATATCAAACTTTTGGCTGGCTCGATCCCACCGATAACTTCTACCACGATATCGATCGCAGGATCGCTAACAATTGCTTCTAAATCATCTGTGACAATATTGGCAGCGATCGCCACATCACGCTGCTTATTTAGCGATCGCACACCCACGCGAACGATTTCAATTTCAGGTAGCAGAGGGTGGCGACCATTAGGGTCTTGGAAGATTTTGGCAACACCCGCGCCAACAGTTCCTAATCCGAGAAGTCCAACTTTATATGTCACAGTCTTAATTTATCGTCAATTTCTATTACTTTTTATTGTAGTTTTTTTTGGCGAGGTGGGGTGTCTGTAAGCGAATGTTGATTGAGTTTCCAGGGTTTAATCGTCTGGTCTTCATGTCCACTCGCCATAAGTTGATGCCAGTTGCTGAAGGCGATCGCTAGTTGCCAATTGCTCACCATCTGGACTGAAGACAACCGATGTGATGCCGCCGAATGTACTAGCAAAGGTACAGTTATCAAAATTTACTTCGGTAAAATTCAGATGATGCAGATTGACATCTTGCAGATAGGCTTGTCTGATGCTCAATCGTGAAAAGTCATAGCCTGTAATATCTGTTTGTAATTGACGGAATAGATTTAGCAAATTACCCGCGCCATAATTTGTTTGTTTTGCGTAATTGGTTTGCAGATATGTCAATAAGCAATTTAGTTTTTGCACTAATTGTTGAGGAGACATGATTTCTATAAATAGGCGATCGCAAAGCGGCTTGAGAATCACTCGAATCTGAATGTCGCGAATATAGTCTTTTGATTGAGCCTTGATCAATGCATGACTGAGAAACAACTGCGGCTGTTCTGACAATATCTCTTGGGCAATATTTTCAATCAGAGATTCTGTCACGGATTCCATTACTACAGGCTGTAGAGTGAAACCAAGCGCACTGCTCTCAATCAAACTCCGCCAAAGCAGAGATTCGATTGCTTCGATCAGCCTTGATTGAGGAAATTCGATCACCAAATCCATTTGTAAATCTGAAATAGTGACAGGTTCGCGGTTGATCGCTAGCCAATTCATGATCGATCGCTCTAGCTTTGACAGGCGATCGCATTGTTGCTGAATTAACTTCCCAATTCCGTTAAAAGCAAAATTACCCTGCCGCAGAAATTGAGAAATGTCACCCGCAAACAAATCTTGAACCGCACTCGCTGCCATCTTCAGAGCCAATGGATTACCGCGATAATGGACTCTCAAACGTTCCAAATCATCACCGATCTGGTGCAATCCTTTATCATCAAGAATATGCTGTCCTGCGTCTATATCTAATCCATGCAGAGGCATCGTCCGTACAAACAGGCGATCGCCTTCCATCAAGGAAATTTCTTGAGGTTTTTCGCGGCTAGTGACGATCAGGCAACTCTGATGAGAGATTTCCCCAACCCGCTTCAGCAGTTCGCCATACATCTCATAGCCTTCGCGATAGGTTCCTGCTTGTTTACCACCTTGTAATATAGTTTCAAAGTTATCGAGGATCATCAAACAACGCGATCTCTTTAATAGTTCGATTAATCGCGAGATTTTACCACCTGTGTTATCAGGCAGTTCAGTATCCTGTTGCTGTGAAAAAAACTTAATTAATGTGGTTAGATATTCGTCAATTGGCATCGCATCCCGTAGCGATCGCCAAATCACAAAATCAAATTCATCCTGTATTTTTTCAGCTAAGGCGATCGCAAAAGAGGTTTTGCCCATACCACCCATACCGAGGATCGTTACGATGCGGCAATGGTCTTGAACGATCCACGTTTTCAGCTTTGTGATTTCTTGCGATCGCCCATAAAAAATCGAAACATCGATCGCTTCACCCCAGTTTATACGCGCATTAATTGCTTGCAATTTTGCGATTTGCTGAGCGTCTTCCTGTTGATCTATAAATCGCTGTAATACGCCATGTAAGTTGGTTTTGGTGACTTTTTCGTTTAATACTTTGGATAGCGATCGCCATAGCTCTGAGCCAACATCTTTGATATAGCCAAGGTCATAGCCTTCTTTAATACCCATATCTGAGTACTTCTGCCCCTGCCAAGATTGCTCAAACACAATCTTTTGGACTTTTGTTAAGTAGCCACGTTCTAATAATCGCGTGACTAATGCGATCGCCTCTTCACTTGACATATAGAGCCTCAAACTGACTGACATATCTAGATTTCAAATAGTATAAGCTCTATGCGTTAAAAAAGTTTACACAAATACACCTAAAATATCCGACTTTTCTCCGACCTTTTCTGATCTTAAAACTTGTAACACCAGCTAAGGTTAAAACCTGTAACCAGACAAAACTAAGTAACTGAGTGTAGATAAGTTTGGTTTGTTTGTAACTGAAAGGAAGTACCAAAATGTCTACATGGATCAAGTTAAACTCTAAAGCTCTTTATTTAATGAAGGGCGGTACAAATCAGTTTATTGAAAAGGTAGATCTTGTGCCTAAAGTAGATCGTCCAGGTGCCACTAATGCGACTCCAATTGCTGGCAAGTTTAGTCTCAATATTCCTGCACGATGGTTTAAAAGGTCAGATCCACCTGGACAGATGGCTATCAACCTAAAAGACACATCTGAACCATCAGCATTTAAACCACCAGTAGTTACTACTATTATCACTGCTGCAACACCCACTACTTCCAACAAGATTAAAGCTCCTTCTGGAGAGATGTTTGAGTTCATTGACAGTAAAAATGCTGGTACATCAAATCCAACACTAGCCGATTTTCAACCTAACGAAGTTCTGAATGATGGTACTTTGTTGCCTCGTTACTACTTCAAGGTTAATAATTTCAAAGATTTTAGTAAGCAACTAACAGCGAATTTTCAGTTACTAGAATTCATTTCTGATACAGAAATTAGTAATGGAATTCAATTTCCTTATTACATCCCAGTTGCAATTATTCGTCTAGCAGATTCGATGCAAAAGCTTCGTGGCAAGTTTAAAGAACCAATTCGAGTGAGTAGTGGTTACCGCTCTCCTTTCTATCCTGACTATCAGAATAATCCTTCTTATAAAAGTGCTCACCGCTTCGGAACAGCGATCGATTTTGTTTCAGTTGGCGATAGGGTCATTGATAGACAAGAAGACTTGGACTTTGTTGATGATGTAGTTTTTGATGGAAACTTCTTAGGAGGAGGTAATCGTCCATCTGGAAATAGTAGTCTTGGTTTTGAATTTACTGAATCAGCCGCCGAAATGGGCTTTGTTATCCATCATTCTCATCTTGATATGGGCTATATCACTCAAGACAAAGAACTAGTTCATGTAAAAGATTTTCTTTGACTGAGCTAAGTTCTCGATTTTTTCGATTTGTTTGTCTAAAATTATACCTAGAGAAAAATTAATGACTTGGCTTAAATTAACAGAAAAAGAACTATTCTTGATGGAAGGTGGAACAAATCAATTTCTTGAGAAAGTTCCAGTTGTACCAAAAACAGGTGGAACTCTTAATGAGTTTGAACTTGACTTGACTGAAGTTAAAAAATGGATGACTCGTGCTAATCCGCCCATTCCTGGAGTTATGGCGATTGAATGGCAAAACGGATCGCCAGCCACTACAATGTTCGTTCCCCCAACTCCTACTCTTGGAGTAGATGCTTCTAAATTTACTGAAGATATCGTCAAGCAGATCTTCTTTGATGCACCGCGTGGCAATATTAGAAAGTATTTGCCAAAAGTACTTCACTATCTTGAAACAGTCGGTCTAGGAGATCGGGAAGCGATACTCATGGCTCTAGGCACAATCAGAGCAGAAACCGCAGGATTTGAACCAATTAGTGAATTTATATCTCCGTTTAATACTTCACCTGATGGTCATCCTTTTGATCTATATGATTTTTTTAGTGGTATAGGCAATGGAGGTTTTGGCGATGGTGCAAGATTTAAGGGCAGAGGGTTTATTCAGTTGACTGGTAAATTCAACTACGATAAGTTCAGCAAAAAGATCTACGGTGATGATCGATTGGTGCAAGTTCCTGATCTTGCTAACGATCCTGACGTTGCTGCCAAGTTGTTAGCAGAATTTCTCAAAGATGCTGAACGCCCCAACGGTCGGGAAATTTGGTGGAGAGGTACTGTAACAACTCGTGACTTTGAAAAAGCTAGAAAATCTGTGAATGGAGGTACTCACGGACTCAGTGATTTTGTAAATGCTTTCACAAAGGGTGAACAGCTTGTTCCTTGATTAATAATTTAGTTAGTTAGAGGAAGTTGATGCTCTGCACTAATTTTCTTTAACTTAACATCTTGAATATTCAGTCCAGACTGAATATCTGTTTGTTTAGATTGTATTTTGACTTCATTCTTCAAAGAGAAAAAGTAATGTCTGTTCAACAAGATCTTAGAACAGTTCTCAGGAACTCTGTAGAAAGTTCTCATTCATCCAGCGTAGCAGTAACAAACTCTAAAGTTATTGGATTGGACGATCTCACAGCTTTAGTTATCATTACAACACGCGAAGCTAGTTCTCCAAATAGTTCTGCTGAAAGAACCCGCACCATTGTCTCTAAAACAATTGATGGTGGAGTCACTTGGCAAGAAACATTGAATACAGATCTCGGCTCTTTCGATGCTGGCAAGCTATTCTTTGTTGATGAAAATCATTTTTGGATGATTACTCAGTGGCAAATCGCAGGAACATTTCCAACTTTGTACTGGACATCAAACTTCGGAGCCACTTGGCAAGAATCTGATGCCATAAATGAATTTTTGAGAGCTAAAGGTCATAATACTGTTAGTTTTGTAGAAGAAATTCGCTTTCGCAATTTTGATGAAGGGATTGTTATTACAAGAGGTGTTTCAGACTCAGAGGATGATATTTATTTTTTGCAAACTACTGATGGTGGCAAATCTTGGGAAGAAATCCCAGAGATCCCACATTGGTATTTTGCAGTAAAAGGTTGGCATTGGGAACATAGTCAATCTTGGAAAATCGACGAAAAGGCATCTGATTCTATCGCTGTGGTTAAGATAGTATCTGCTTTCCCTAAAATCTTAAAGCATGAATAGACTACTTTAAGATTTCGTTCTACACAATGTCCAAAAATAAAATCACTAAATAATTTATCTGCAAGGAGTATACAAAGACATGGCTATCAATAAAATTTACTTACATTGGTCTGCAACATCTTACAACTTTACCAAGGCGGGTTCTTACCACACGGTTGTTCAAGGCGATGGTCGGGTAGTCCGATTAACAAGCTACGATCAACAGACTGCCCATACTCTTAGGCGAAATTCTAATGCTGTGGGAATCGCTTGTGCTTGTATGGGAGGAGATCCTTGGAATGATTTCCCTCCAACAAAAATTCAGGTGGAAAATATGTGCCGCGAGGCAGCAGATCTAGCAAATAGACTAGGCTGGAAACCAGATGACATTAGAGACTTGTCCACTACAGGTAATAGTGTTAACCGTATCCTCACCCATGCAGAAGCGGGAGCAAATCGAGATTTCCCTAAGAGTTTAGTTGACAGAGGTACTGGTGTGACTGATGCTGAGGCAATTCGCTTAGGACTTCCACACGCTAATTATGGACCAAGCAAATGGTTAGATGGTTGGTCAGGTGGGACAGTTGATCGTTGGGACTTTTTTAAGGTAAAAAGTACCGATCTCGACGGTTCTGGTGGTAATACACTACGCAAGATGATTCGCGAATTTATGAAGGCAACTCCCAGCAGTACACCTCCCACAGCAAGTGGAAGTGACTGTGCAATATTTTTAAATAATGTCAAGATCGCCACTGGTTCATTACTATCTGATAATCGCTGCTATGTTAAACTCCGAGACTTGTTCGTTCCATTTAATATTCAGTTTGGAGAATTTCAAGGTGGGGAAAATCCTTTTGTTAATTTACTATCTGATAAATTTGCACCTAAGTTTTTAGCTGATTCGCCTCTAATCTCAGGATTTCCCACAGTTGACATCTTTCTAAATCGCCCTATCGATTCAGATGGGATTCCTGTTGGTGATGCCCGAACTCCTATCCAACCATTCATGGGAGGTATCTTGATTAATGACTTAACTTATGTATTGATTGCTGATTTTTGCAGTGAGCTTGGAATTCCTCTAACGTTTGATGCATCTGTTCCAGCAATACGTTTAACACTCTGATAGATTAATTAGCCTAGTGGTGCAGAAAACTTATTGATATTGTATTTGAGACTTGAGACATGATTTTTGCCTCAAGTTGAGATTACGACATAATGTGTGTTCTCAGACTTTCCTGTACCTCTAAGGATTTTACTCTCAAGTTAGAGTTTAATCAAATCCTAAATGATTCTTTTCTCAACACTCTCAAAGGAGATTCAAAATGCCTACAGATTATGTTGTATTCATTCATGGCGTTAATGTTCGTGGTGAAGAAGCTTATAAGAAACAAGCTGACCAAATGTTTCAGAAAATCAAGAATACCATTAACAACCCGTCAAGAGCCTTAAAACCCGTCATTTTATACTGGGGCAATGTCGGAGAAGCTTCAACAGACTCTCTTCTCAGTGAGTTACAGGCTGCTCCGACATGGAAAAAATTTTGGTTTAAAAAACTCCGAACCGAACGATTCTTACCCTTTGTAGGTGATGCAGCTATATATCTCAGCCGTTTTGTCAGTTCAAAAATCGTGAGGCAAATCACCGATCAAGCTATTAAACAAATTGGAATGTCGCCTGAAGCGATCAAGAATCCACCTAAAGGCGATCGTCTTCACCTCGTTACACATAGCTGGGGTACTGTGGTTTTATTTGACATCTTATTCGCCTCTCGATGGGAGGATCCAAGTGTATCGGAAGAGACTCGCCAACTGATTGAGAATATACGTCGTGGATTCTTTGGAGTTGGTACTGGAGAAGAAAAGAGCTTTGGGATTCCCCTAGCTAGTATTCATACTATGGGTTCTCCTATTGCCTTGTTTAATCTTATGAATATCAACGGCTCAAATTCTTTTGACCTCACCCCAAAATTCAAGGAATTCTTAGAAGCACTTCAGAAAAAGATGAAAAAGCCTCTACCATGGAGAAACTATGCTCATCCTGGCGACCCAATTGCATATCCTTTAGAGGGCGTTATTCCAAGTCTCTTAGGTACAGCGCAGAGACAGGTTGATGTTCAAGACATCATGAGTCCAAGTAGTTGGATCGGAGGGCTATTCGGACAATCTATTCTACCTGTCATCAAGGGTGGTAAAGCCCACGGCAGCTATTGGACAGAGCCTAAAGTTGCTCAAATGATTGGCAAAATTATTCAAGCAACTCAATAGAACACCAAGTAATCACTACATTATTATCCAATGATTCAGTTAAGGTGTACTTTATGACTAATACTGTTACATATCTATCACTACTGAATCAACTTCATGCTTATGTGAATCGGTTTGAAACACCCAATTCTCGTGAAGATTTACAGGCGATCGCCAGTTCTATTTTGACATTTCAACAAAAACAAGGGAACCTCTCGCTTAATCCTGACCAAGTAGAGGTGTTAATCCAACAAGTTGTTAATCAATTTGATGTTAAAGATGTCGCAAATTCTGTGGTTGACTCAGCTACTGATGAATTAGCGAATGAAGTCGAGCAATGGAGGCGATCGCTAGAAAATCAAGTACTCAACACATTGAATGCTTACACCTACAAATTCAAACCTGACCAGATCCTGAATTTTTCAGAGACAGTTTCATCTATTTTGCCATTGGTTGAGAGCGCCCAACTGCATAAATCACAAATTGAATCACTAATTCAACAGGTACAATCAAAATTTGATTTGCAAACAGCTTTAAATCAAGTGATTGATAGTGACTCAACAGCGATCACTCAGAAGTTGACACAATTATTACAAGTCGGCAATCTTGGACAAATATTGCACGATGCACTCTTAGAAAATCAGGGACTAATCAACCAAACCATTGATAACACAGCAAATTCTTTGATTACCCAAATAGTGGGTAGTGATGCAGTTCGCGTCAACATTGATGTTGATGCTCAAAATCTGATGATCAAGCAAGTCACGCTCACCCTCAACATTATGCAACAATCTTCTCCAGTTCCCTCAAAAAGTGATGCAGCGATAGCTACGCAGATAGATGATGAAGTCAGACGCTTTAGAGAATCTCGCCAAATCCCATCTAGTTCACATTGATTCTAAGAGTAATAGATTAGGCGATCGCCATTTAAATTATCTAATGGTGGAAAATGTGATCGCCTTTCTCAAAAGCTATATCGGTTATGATTGAATCATCAAAAACTAATCGCCCCATCACCAATGACTTAAATTACCATTGACCTACCCGAAAACCTATTCCAATCTGCCCAACATCTTGGTAAAGCCACAGCGAGAAACTTATCAGACATTCTCACTGACACCCTAGAAATAATATTACCTGTATTCAATGACCTATCTCAAACTAGCAACTATAAGACGATCGACCATCTTTCCGATCCTGAAGTTATAGAAGTAGCTGATTTAAAAATGGCTCTAGTCCAAAATCAAAGATTAGATGATTCACACAAACAAAAAGCAGAAAAGGCGCTAAGCACTCTTTCTGCTTTTTGTTTTCGATAAAATTTGAATTTTAAACCCTAACTAAGCTGCCATTTCAACTAAGAGATCTTTACACAATTCTTTCACAACTGATAGATTACGTCCCATGTCCGTGTCTAAAATCGCGATTTGTGAGCAGGGAATTGTGTCCGCATGGATCGAAGCAGACATAGTTACTTCGCAAACTTCTAGCAAAGCATCGGTTGATGCAGAAAACTGAACGCACTGATCTGGAAAAACTGATCTTTCAAAAAAAGAGATATTAGGCTGAGATATACGAATGATTTGGACAAATTCGCTTTCGTTACGATAAATACAAGTTAATTGCTCAAGCTGATTTTCTAAGTTTTTTGTATTAACTTTGCGCGATTGTATATTAAACATTCTTTTAAACCTATGAGTAGCTGCTAACTTTGCCAGTTCGTGATCCCACACTAAGGGATAGTCTCATGGCTGGCAGTGACATAGCGCACATATTCCAAGTTTCTTAAGCTTTGCGATCGCGATTAAATCACAGCAAATTGCGAACAAATAAACTAAAATGTTTTATAAAAGCCCCGCTTTGCGGGGCTTTTATAAAAAATCTGGGTTTGGTTTCATCGCAAAGCGATGTAAAGAAAGTTAAAAATAAACTTTATAGAAAGAAAGATTAAATTATGAAAACTAATGTGTCGGTTTCTCTTGAGACTGTTTATGAAAATCTCAACCAACTTGATGAAGTAGATCTCACTACTAGCGCTGTTTATCGAGAAATGGCGCAGGAAGTACTAGCTGACTCTG
>JAJAZG010000475.1 GCA_026785865.1 Pseudanabaena sp. CAN_BIN31 | reverse complement strand
TTTTCAGGTAAGCCAGCATTTGGTACACAGGAGACGACAAAAGGAGAATGTTCGCTCAAATAGCGCATATGCTCCTTCATCAAGTCGGGTCCCGTGGCACAATTTAATCCTAAAATGTCAATGGGATAGGGTTCCAAAATCGTGACCACCGCCGAAATGTCAGAACCAACCAACATTGTCCCCGTGGCTTCGATTGTCACCGATACCATGACAGGAATTCGTGGCTTTCCCTGTTTAGATTTTTCAACAAAAAATTCTTCGATCGCATTTAAAGCAACCTTAATTTGCAACACATCCTGACAAGTCTCAACTAGCAGCAAGTCCGCGCCGCCATCATATAGCCCCTCGATCTGCTCAATAAATGACTGCTTCATGCTGTCAAAATCGATGTGCAGCAAAGTTGGTAATTTCGTGGTTGGCCCAATCGATCCAGCCACAAAACGCGGCTTCTCAGGTGTAGAAAATTCGGCGGCGATGGACTTGGCTAACTCTGTAGCTTTTTTACTAAGTTCGTATGCTAGATGTCCGAGGTCATACTCATTCAAAACGATCGATGTACCGCCAAAAGTATCCGTCTCGATTACATCCGCCCCTGCTGCTAAAAAGTCGCGATGCACTTGGGCAACTGCTTCGGGTTTGGTTATCACCAGATACTCGTTGCAACCTTCATACTCTGCGCCGCCAAAGTCTTCGGCGGTGAGGTTTTGTACTTGCAAATTTGTACCCATCGCACCATCAAATACGATGACGGGGCGATCGCTGCTGTGAAGACGTTCCAGAAACAGACTCATGTGATCTCTAACCTAAGCTAACAAAGTGACTCTAGGAAATTATTATAGCTAATTAAGTTAAGTAGGCAAAAGAATCCTTAAAATCCAAAAAGCTGTGGCGAACGCTGCTCGTTCGCCACAGCTTTTTGGATTTTGGTTTTTACAAAGAAGGGTTGCTTCGCAACCCTTTTAAAAATTTTACTGTAGTTCGTTTTTGCTTTAGGTCAGCCCAGTGCTGCCAAAACCGCCAATACCGCGATCGCTAGTTCCCAATTCGCCTTCCACATAGTTAGCTTGAAATACAGGTTTCAAGACTAATTGAGCAATCTTTTGTCCTTTTGCGAATGTATAAGATTCTGTACCAAGATTAATTACAATTACTTGAATCTCGCCACGATAACCAGCATCAATAGTACCAGGAGCATTGAGAACAGCGATACCATGTTTGAGCGCGAGTCCACTTTTTGGACGTACTTGGATTTCGTAACCAATGGGAATATCGACAGCTAATCCTGTGGGGATAGCGGCTCTAGCATTTGGTTGCAGAGTGACTTCTACGACTGAAAACACATCAGCGCCAGCATCACCAAGGTGAGCATAACTAGGAACTTGCGCGTCTGGATGGAGCTTTTGGAATTTGATTTCTATGGTTTGCATTAACTAGAAAGAGAGATTAGGATTTGAGTTAGGTCTTGATGGCTCAGGCGCAGGCTGATTGGGAATAGGAACTGGCGAAGGGGCAGGAGATATTGGTGATTGAGTGGGCGTGGCGGTCGGAAAAGGAGTAGGCGATCGCGTTGGATCTGGAAAAGTAGGGGTTGGTGTAGGAGTAGTGGGGGTTTCTGTCGGCGTAGCCGTGGGGGTGATCGTGAGAGTTGGAGTCACAATCGGTTGTGGTTTGGCAGGAGCCTCTAATTGAACATTGAGCTTATAAGTTGTTTCATTTGTACCAGTCGTTTTGATTTTGACGTAGTACACACCATCTTTTTTCAGGCGACCTTGCCAATATCCTGACGAGTTATTGATCGCTTTCCGATCTAGACCAACTTGATCGTCACTTTGGATCGTCATTTGTAAATCTGTACCCGTCAGAGAAACGGTGAGCAAATCTTCTTTTTCACCATTAAATCGCACACTTATGACTTGACCAGCCGCGATTTTTTCGCTAATAACTCCATCCAGCCCTCTATTGGTTGGCTTGAGATCAATGCTGGTATTGAAATTTGTAACAAGGCTGGAGCTTGGGGTGGCGGTGGGTGAGGCGATCGCTGATTCAGTTGGATTAGTCGTAATCGGATTACGACTAAAGAAGAACGATGTCACCGCCCAAGAACCAACACCTGCAATAAAAATAATTAAAATTCCGATCAACCAGTTCACACCGTCACCGTTACCCGAACTATTGGACAAATTTTGACTATTATTGCTATAATTGACAGGATTACGATTGCTAGCACCAGCTACTACGGTTCTTTGTGGCAATGTCGCAGCGACATTGGACGGAACTTGTCGCCCGACTGCATAGGTTTTTGCGCCCGAAAAAGAAGCTTGGGCAACTTGCAGGGCTTGCATCACCTCATCTGCCGAACGATAGCGATTGGTGGGTTTATAGCTCAACATTTGGTTGATCACCCTTGCGAAAGCAGGATTGACATTAGCAAACTGTTGCCAATTCCATGCCAAATTGATGCTGTCAAATAGTTCTGATGGCTCTTTGCCAGTCAGTAAAACAATTGAGGTCACGGCAAGAGCATAGAGATCGCTATTGGCGTAAGCATTGCCAGACTGTAATTGCTCAGGTGGGGCATAACCTGCTTTACCCGCAACCGTTAAGGCGGGAATCCCCATTTGCGAGTTGAGTTTGGCGGTGGTTTCTTGAACTACGCCAAAATCGATCAGTACGGGTAAATTATCCTGCGATCGCAACATCAGGTTTTCAGGCGAGATATCGCGATGAATGATGTTGTGACCGTGTAAATAGCCCAACACTGGCAAAAGCTGCTGCATCAGCGCCAAAATTTCATTTTCAGAAAATGTTTGGGCGACTTTGAGGCGATCGAGCAGTAAATTGCGATAATTTTTGCCCTCTACATAGTCTTGAACTAAGAGTAGTCTGCCCTCAGACTCAAAAGTGGCGCGAAATTCTGGTACTTGCGGATGACGGATTTGATAAAGCACCGAAGCTTCACGGCGAAAGAGTTCTTTCGCTTTTTCGCTCACCTCTTCTGAATCTTGAGGCGGAATAAATTCTTTGAGGACGCAGGTTTCATTAAAGCGCTCTAGGTCTTGCGCCAAGTAAGTGCGCCCCATACCGCCCTGTCCAATCGTTGAGAGAACAGCGTAGCGACCTTTAAGCACAAAACCTTGAGGGAATGAGGGTTGCATAGTTAGTACCGCACTGCCATCGCACTGCCACGAATAATATATTTTGATCCTTCTATGTCAATTGAAGTTCCCACTTTGACTTTTTCATTGCCAAATACGACACCGTCATTAGTAACTCTAGCAGTTGATTCGAGGGTGATCACGAGATCGGACTGAGATGTAGATAGGGCGCGGGGATCTTCAAAATAAACCGCAGTGCCATCGGCTTTGGCGGCGACAACTTTGGGTGTAGAGATGTCAACTTTTTTGATCGTCACTTCGCCGCGTGGTTGGTTACGAATAATGATATTTACCTTATCGCCAACTTTGATTAGACTTTGGGGATTCGTAGCACTTAGACCGCGCACATTCATCTCGACTTGAACGGTCTTGTTCTCGGCAGATAGCATTTGGGCGATCGAGCTGCCGCTATTGCCAGGAACGATGAATAAGCCAATCAGGACAATCAGGATCGTGGCGATCGCGCCGATGTCAAGAATGCTAAATTTACCAAATAAACGACCCTGCCGATCTAAAAGTGCCATGCGTATTTGCTGTGTGTAACGGTTTGAGGTTTTGAAAAGTGAAAATCTGCTAGAGCGACTAAACGCTGTCAGCTTTACAGTATAGAGGCAAACTGAATCTGTTAAAGACAAGCAATGTCTTGT
>JAJAZG010000474.1 GCA_026785865.1 Pseudanabaena sp. CAN_BIN31 | reverse complement strand
CAAATAAGGCTATTAAGAATGTCTTAACCAAAAAGAAAATCGCGTAGCGATTTTCTTTTTGGTTACAGTGCGATCGCACTACAATAGAGGATATGTTACGGATTGTTAAGAGAAATCCTATATGAAACTTTCATCTTGGAATCGCATCGAAGAACCAATGTGGCAAGGCAGCGAAGCTGATATTCGTAAAGGTTTACCTTTTAATCTGCTATCTCCCACTTGGCAAATGTTCTTGATGGGGGATGGTGCGCCGACCAGACATTTGCAGCTATTGACTCAATCGGAAATCTCGGTTGATGTGGTTGCCATGACGAATATTGGTGACAGTGATGACAATGCGCCATCAGATATTTCGGCGATCGCCGCGCCCCGAATTCGTCGCCAAATCTTTTTGCGATCGGAGCAAACAGGAGAGGTGTTTTCCCATGCAACATCTTGGTGGTCTGAGGCAACGATGCAAAAATATCTAAAAGATCCGTCTCTACCAATTTGGGTCAGTCTTAACCAAAAATATACTGAGCTTTATCGCGATCTCAAAGGAATTTATCAAGGGGCTTGTCCAAATCTGGCTGAGTCGTTTGGCAATCCTGAAATTAATACTTATTGGGCTAGACACTATTTGCTGTGGCATGGTGGCGAACCGATCACGATGATCTATGAAATTTATTCGCCAACGATCAGTAAATATCTCGGCTCTAGCAGCTTATAGAAACAAAACACCGCCTCTTTTCAGCGTAAAGCGCTGTTAAAGACTATTGAGGCAAGGGATACAAAGAAACTTTTGAAAGTGCCGCTTTGCGGCACTTTCAAAAGTTTCTTTGGGTTTTATGAAGGCGCAAAGCGCTGTTATAATCGCTATTTATAAAGAGGCGGTGAATGTATTGATTGCCATTTATCCAGGCAGCTTCGATCCAATTACTTTTGGACATCTCGATATTATTAAGCGCGGCAGTAATCTTTTTGATCGCGTGATCGTTGCTGTGTTACGCAATCCCAACAAAACCCCTCTATTTAGCATGGAGGAACGGATGCTCCATATCCGTGAGGCAACTCAGCATTTAGATAATGTTGATGTCGATACCTTTGCGGGACTAACTGTCACCTATGCTCATCTCAAACAAGCACAGGTTTTAATCAGAGGACTACGAGCCGTTTCTGATTTTGAATTGGAATTACAGATGGCGCATACCAATAAAACTTTGGCAAATGATATTGAGACAGTCTTTCTGTCTACTTCTAATGAATACAGCTTTTTAAGCAGCAGCGTCGTGCGTGAAATTGCCCGTTTTGATGGTGAGATCGGGCATTTAGTTACGCCACAAGTAGCGATCGCCTTAAAACAGAAGTTCCAACAAATCTAATAAAACCGAAAAAGCTGTAGTGTACGCGGCGCGTGCGCTACAGCTTTTTATGTAAGAACTAAGTAGGTTGCTTGAGGTTTTCTGCGCCTTTGGTAATCGTGATCGACTCAATGCGATCGCCGACTTGAATTTTTTCGACTAACTCTATTCCTTCAGTCACATAGCCAAATACGGCATAGGAACCATCAAGAAAGTAGATGTCATCGAGGGCAAGATAAAACTGACAAGATGCCGAGTTAGGAGACTGCGATCGCGCCATCGCGATCGCGCCTTTGCTATGACGTAACTTAGGCTTCTGAGTGGACGCTAAGATTTCGCCATAGACAGGCTGTTTCGCGCCATCGGGCAGAATTTCCAAAGGAATATAACGAGGTTGTGATGTCGCAGGATCGGTAAAATTCCCTGTACCATTGCCAAGGGGATCGCCGCCCTGTGCAACAAAAGGCGTTGGCTCTTTAACAACACGATGGAAATTTAAACCGTCATAAACTCCGCGTTTGACTAAATCAGCAAAATTTCCTGCGGTAACTGGTGCGTTGTCGCCATCAAGCTCAATTTTAATCGTGCCAGATTTTAGTTTTAATTCCACTGTTGCCGCGCCTTTTAGCTGTGCAAACTTGGCAAGCGCAGCATCCAGTGAGTTGGCAGGACTAGCGCTAGGTTTGGGTGATGCGGTGGCATCGGCGATCGCCTTAGATGGTTTGCTGCTAGCTGTGGGGGATGTAGTTGGTGACGAGGTTGCGGAGACACTGCCACCATTGCTGCAACTTGTGAGTAAAAGGCTCACTGCTAAAAAAGAACTAAGAATCCAACGAAACATATTTATACCCTTTTTATAAGTTATATGAAAAATTGACGCTAAGTAGGTGAGCATGAGTAAATCCAAAACCCAAAAAGCTGTAGCGCACGCGCAGCGTGCGCTACAGCTTTTTGGGTTTTAAGGTTTCTTTCGAGCCTTTTTTAGTTATAAACCTTCTAGTGGCACTACCAAAAACTTAGCAATTTCCGCAGCCCGATCTTCGAGAACAGTTAATGAGATCGGTTGACCAACTTCTGATAGAGGTAGATCGCCTTTGCCTTTAACGCGCAAATATAAAGCACGCTTAGGACTAAGCCCGTCGCGAATTTCAACGCGCACTGCTTGCACATCAGCAATCTTGTAAGTAAATTCCAAATTATTGCTTTTGCTGCGTCCACGACGAAAAATCGTCACCTTTCCACTGTCGCGATCAAACTCGTTGTAGCCGCTACCGTAATCGATCGCCATCACATATAACAGGTACAGTTCTAGCAAAGTGCCAGCAACTCCATAGAAGGAAAGCGCCAAACCTTGAGGCACAAATTCTAGTTGGAGGGGATCGGGAAATGGCAGCAAGTTAATTTTTAAAAAACTGGATATACCTTCTAGCAAGAAACCCGATGCACCTATGGCAACAATAACCGCAAAGCAATAGTTACTAAAGCGCCGTGACCCGACAATGTCATATCGCAGAACATTGGATTGAGATTTTATAGCTACCATCGGTTCAAATAATAATTGCGAAACTACTGTGTAAAAGAACAGTATATAGCGGTCTTGCCTAGGTAAGCTAGATTTGATACTTAGCGATATTCATCTTGGGGGTAAGTAGGTGAGCATAAAAGCCGAAGGATTAGCTGTGCGCCGTCTAATCTTTCACTGGGAAGGGAGTAGCAAAAACTATAAATTGGCGATCGCGTCAATTATCAAGAAATGATAACTTTTGTAATCGCTCACAGTATAAGCAATTAGGTATGATGAGAGATTGACAGCTTTGCAAATGTCTGGCGATGTTTGGTGACTGCCATTTTATGGATGTAACCAAAAATGGATGTAACCAAAAATTGCATTCCCCCCAAAATTATTTACTTTTATTTATGACTTCTTCACTGAATTATTTGATGTGTGCGCCCGATCACTATGACGTAGATTATGTGATCAATCCTTGGATGGAGGGCAACGTTCACAAATCAAGCCGCGATCGCGCCGTGGTGCAATGGCAAAAGCTTTATGAAGTCCTCAAGGGTTTAGTCAATGTTGATCTAGTGACTCCTGAAAAAGGCTGGCCAGACATGGTATTTACTGCCAATGCTGGATTGGTATTGGGCGATAAAGCTGTACTCAGCCGTTTTTTACACAAAGAGCGTCAAGGCGAAGAACCCTATTTCAAAGCTTGGTTTGAATCTAAGGGCTTTACAGTATTTGAACTTCCCAAAGATTTACCCTTTGAAGGTGCGGGTGATGCTTTATTTGATCGCACTGGTGGTTGGTTATGGGCTGGCTATGGCTTCCGCTCAGAACTAGATGCCCATCCCTATTTGGCAAAATGGCTCGATGTCGAAGTTCTATCATTACGTTTAATTGATAATCGTTTCTATCATCTTGATACCTGCTTCTGTCCCTTAGCAGGCGGATATTTGCTATATTATCCACCCGCCTTTGATTCCTATTCCAATCGTTTGATTGAAATGCGGGTTCCTGAGGATAAGCGGATTGTGATCGAAGAAGCGGATGCGGTTAATTTTGCGTGTAATGCGGTGAACGTCGATCGCCATGTGGTGATGAACAAAATCAGCGATCGCTTAAAACAACAAATTACCAACTGTGGTTTTAACGTCATCGAAACGCCTCTGACTGAGTTCTTAAAAGCAGGTGGCGCAGCCAAATGTTTAACCTTGAGAACTATTGAAGTTTCTATTACTAGTGATAAACAAGTTGCAATTGAGCCAAGTGGCGTTGAAGCGCGTATTGTCGAGTTAACAGGACATTTACTTGATTCTGGCATCATCAATCGAGCGCTCGATTTAGTAACTGATAATGGCGGTAGCTTCCAAGTATTAGAGTTTAATCTTGGTGAACAGCGACAAAGTACATCGCTCGCCAAGATTCGCATCTCTGCGCCATCCCATGATCTCATGGAAACAATCATGGGCGAATTGATCGAAATCGGTGCAGTGTTGCAAGATCGCGATATAAAGGATGCCAATCTTGAGGCTGTATTACAAAACGGTGTTGCTCCCGATGACTTCTATGTAAGCACAATTTATCCTACGGATGCTTGTGTTGATGGTGAATGGATTCGTTGCACCAATCAGCGTATGGATGCAGCGATCGCGATTAGTCCCGATAGTAAGATGGCAACCTGTAAGCTTTTACGCGATTTAGTCGTAGGCGATCGCGTGGTCGTTGGTTATGACGGTGTGCGAACTGTGCGTAAACCCGAAGCTAGAGATACCGCTAAAAAAGAAGAATTTTCCTTCATGGGTGCAGGTGTATCGAGCGAACGCCGCGTCGAACTTATCGTCGAGCAAATTGCGTGGGAACTTCGCCAAATCCGCGATCGCGGTGGCAAATTAGTTGTCTCCTGTGGCCCCGTAGTTGTACATACTGGCGGCGCTCCTCACCTTGCCTACTTGATTCATGAAGGCTATGTGCAGTCGCTACTCGGTGGTAATGCGATCGCCGTTCACGACATGGAACAAGCCTCAATGGGAACTTCCCTCGGAGTCGATCTCAAGCGCGGTATCAGCGTCAAAGGCGGACATCGCCATCATCTCAAAGTGATTAATTCAGTGCGTCGCTATGGCAGCATCCACAAAGCGATCGAAGCTGGTTTTGTGAAGACTGGCGTAATGTATGAATGTGTGACCAAGGATATTCCTTTTGTACTAGCTGGTTCAATTCGTGATGATGGCCCACTGCCTGATACCGTTATGGATTTGCTGGAAGCGCAACGCTTGTATGGCGAGCAAATTCGCGGTGCTGACATGATTTTGATGTTGTCCTCAATGCTGCATTCTATCGGTGTGGGTAACATGACCCCCGCAGGTGTGAAAATGGTTTGCGTAGATATTAATCCTGCGGTGGTGACTAAACTCAGCGATCGCGGTTCTGTTGAGTCTGTTGGTGTTGTCACCGATGTCGGTTTATTCCTAAGTTTGCTAGTTCAGCAGTTGAAGAAAATGGACAGCCCTGTAGTTGTTGCTGCTTAATCTAAAATCCTTTTCATTGGAATAAAAGCATAAAATAAGGTTGTTCCTGCCTCTGGCAGGAGCAACCTTATTTTTATAGATTTTCATGCAACAAGATATATACAAAATTCTTAGTCAAACCCAACGGCTGCGTGTTAGCGATCGCGCGATCGCTAATATCTTTGATAATTGCCCATCAGCCCAACGCAAATTAATTTTAGTGCTACCCCAACTAGGCGATTTTGATAGCCTCGAATATATTTGGTGGATACAAAGAGAAATTGATCGCCTTAAGTCAGAAGGAATTGCAGTCAGGGCGATTGGCATTGGCGATCGCCAATCTGGGGAATACTTCTGCAAGTTTACAGGCTTCGATCCCAATTGTTTATTTGTCGATCCGACAGGCGAATTACATCGCCAGCTAAATCTCTATTCTGGACTAACCACTCAATTTCCCCTATTATCTTCAGGACAAAGCGCTTGGGTGAATCTGATGCTGATGTGTGCGGGAATTGGCAGTCAAGGCACATTAGCAGAAGTGTTTCGTGGCTATCGCGGCGATCGCAATGCACCGCAATTAATTGGCGAAGACGAGGTAATTAAATCTGCCCCATTACCGCCATTAAAAGGTTCTTTCTTTAATTTGGCTGGCGGTACAGGGTTTCAGCGCCCCTTTGAATTAGCGACTTTGCGACTGCGAAATATGGCAGAAGTTCTCGGCAATTGGAAAGCCTATGTACCAGATGCATCATATATGACACAGCGCGGTGGCACTTTCCTTTTCGATGCCCAAAACGAATTAATTTACGAACATCGCGATCGCGGCATTTTAGGATTTGCCGCTAACCCAAGTTATCCACTGTCATTTTTATTTGCCGATAAATCGGCTAATTAGGAGATTTCCGAAAAAGAATATCCGACTTGTAGTGGTTTAGCATTTGCGCCACCATATCTCAACTCATCACTAAAATCTCAATTCGCAAATGCTAAACCCTCTTCGTCTTAATCGATAAATTGTTCCTGCGTTGCAAGGTTTGGGCGAAGCATTCCCAAATAAAGATATCTTAGAATTTGTAAGTATCGGTGGGAATGCTTCGCCCCTACTAATATCAACATGTCTTCTAGTTGACTTGGAGTAAGCCATCAAGTATTGCGTAAGAAAAAAGCCTCGTAAAACGAGGCTTTTTTCTTTTAGACAAGATGCTTACTTTTAAACAGCTAGAGCAGGTTCTCTAACGCTAATTTTGGGATACTCCAGTTCAGGATAGAGCGGGAAGCGATCGCATAAAGTCTGAACTCTGGCAATGCAATCAGCTTGAACAGCATCGCTATCTGGACTCAAGAGGCGATCGGCGATGATATTGCCAATTTCGCGGAAGTCAACTTCCTTCAAACCGCGTGAAGTCATCGCAGGAGAACCAAGGCGTAAACCACTGGTCACAAACGGCGATTCAGGATCGAATGGAACTGTATTTTTATTAGCAGTGACATTGATGCCACTTACCAATAAATCGGCAACCTTACCAGTCATACCGATACAACGCAAATCGACCAGCAACAAGTGGTTATCAGTACCATTGGATACCAGTTTGAAACCACGCTCTTGCAATTGAGCAGCAAGGGCTTGTGAGTTAGCAATTACTTGTCCAGAATAGGTCTTGAATTCAGGACGCAATGCTTCACCGAAAGCGACAGCTTTAGCGGCGATCACATGTTCGAGTGGACCACCTTGCGAACCAGGGAAGACCGATTTATCAAATTTTTTGCCGAGGGTAGCATCGCGAGTCATGATCAATCCGCCGCGAGGACCCCGCAAAGTTTTGTGGGTGGTGGTAGTGACAACATCACAGTAGGGAATCGGATTGGGATGATGTCCTGATGCGACTAAACCTGCGATATGGGCGATATCTGCCATCAGGTATGCGCCAACTTCATCCGCAATTTCTCTAAATTTAACGAAGTCAATAATTCTTGGATAGGCCGAATAACCGCAAATGATTAATTTAGGCTTTGCGTCAGAGCAAGATCGGGAATGAAGTGAAAATGTAGCATTTCGGTCTGTTTGTTCAAGCCGTAATGAACTTTGTTAAACCACATGCCCGATACGT
>JAJAZG010000473.1 GCA_026785865.1 Pseudanabaena sp. CAN_BIN31 | reverse complement strand
GCACATCAGGTTATAATGGGTCGCAGGGCAAACCCCCGCTTCGGTTTTTTCTTTTTGTCCATGTTCAAAACCGATGTTTTCAACATGGACGGGGTATAGCGCTGATAGCGCTGATAGCGATCGCTTGATTAGCAAAAAAAACTTATATTATCTCCAAAAAAGTCAGATTAAGTTTGTTCTGAAACTTTAAGTTTTGTTTTCAGATTGTAACGACCGATTTCTTGTAAACTTAGTTAAATAAATATGTAAAATAATAAAGTTTTACTGAATTGCAGCTAGCAACATAGTGGAGTGTAAACTGGCTTGGACAACCAAAAGGAAAAAATTCTAGTTGTAGACGACGAAGCAAGTATTCGTCGGATTCTGGAGACACGCCTGTCGATGATCGGCTACGAGGTCGTCACCGCCGCAGATGGCGAAGAAGCGCTCGAAGTTTTTCACAAAGAAAATCCTGACTTGGTAGTTCTTGATGTGATGATGCCAAAGCTCGACGGCTACGGGGTATGTCAAGAGCTTCGTAAAGAATCTGATATTCCGATTATTATGCTGACAGCTTTGGGCGATGTCGCCGATCGCATTACAGGGCTTGAATTAGGTGCAGATGATTACGTCGTGAAACCTTTTTCACCTAAAGAGCTAGAAGCGCGAATTCGGTCGGTACTGCGCCGCTTTGATCGCAGTGGCGCATCAGGCATCCCTAGTTCTGGCGTAATTCACATCAATACGATCAAGATCGACACTAATAAGCGCCAAGTCTATAAGTCCGATGAGCGCATTCGCTTGACGGGCATGGAGTTTAGCCTATTGGAATTATTAGTCGGGCGATCGGGTGAAGCTTTTTCGAGAGCCGAAATCTTGCAAGAAGTCTGGGGCTACACGCCAGAGCGCCATGTAGATACCCGCGTTGTCGATGTTCACATTTCTCGATTGAGAGCCAAGCTCGAAGAAGATCCTAGCAACCCTGAGCTAATCTTGACGGCACGAGGTACAGGTTATCTATTCCAGCGCATCATCGATGGTTCGGAATCGAAATAATTATAAAAAAGAGACCTCCGATGGAGGTCTCTTTTTTAGGAGATCGCGATCATGGTTTTAAAATATGTTGTTAAACTTTATACATATTGCCATTTTCTAACTTTGCCTTTTAGCCCATGCCATTTTCCTCTGTAATTCGTTCATTAATCAAGTCGCCTCTCACTGATGAACTAGAAAGTAAACTGGCGCGATCGCATCAACTTGTGCTTTCGGGCTTATCACGAGTGGGCAAGGGCATCGTTAGCTCGACATTGAGCCAAAAACAAGAGCGGCTGATGTTAGTCATTGCCGCCACAATTGAGGAGGCGGGGCGCTGGTCAGTGCAGTTAGAAACAATGGGTTGGCAGACTGTGCATTTTTATCCCACATCCGATGCGCTTCCCTACGAACCCTATGCGCCTGAATCTGAGATTATTTGGGGACAGATGCAGATTTTGGCAGATTTGGTGAATTGGGAGGCAAAAGAGGGCGACAAGAGAAAAGTGGCGATCGTGGCAACTGATCGGGCATTGCAGCCACATTTACCAAGCCCTGACAAATTTAAACAGTATTGTTTATCCTTGGAGGTTGGCTCAGAGATTAGACTGCAAGATATGGCAGAAAATCTCGCGCTGATGGGCTATGAGCATACATCTACAGTCGAGACGGAAGGGCAATGGGGACGACGCGGCGATATTATTGATATTTTCCCAGTTTCTAGCGAAATGCCTGTGCGGATTGACTGGTTTGGCGATGAAATAGAACGTATTCGCGAATTTGAACCTTCCACCCAAAGACCGCTTGACAGTATTCCATCGGTTTTACTAGCACCGATTAGCTATGGTCATATTCTTGGCAAATTGCCATCAATCGATAGCGATGATGAATTTAGTATTCAAGGGTTTGCCGTTCATCCTGATTCCACCGCTTCTTTATTAGACTATTTGCCCGATCCAGAGAATTGCTTGGTGGTAATTGATGAAATCGATCAATGTCAAGCACATTGCGATCGCTGGTACGAATCCGCCGCAGAAATCAGCCCTCACCCTCAGCCCCTCTCCCAAGGGGCGAGGGGAGAAAGAGAAGAGGGCAAACTCCATCGATCCTTTACAGAATGTCTAGTCCAAATTCAAAAATTTGATCGCATCGAACTATTTGAGCTAGCCGAAGAAAATCGCGGCGTGAATATGTCTAGTCGCTCGATTCCCGCGATTCCGCATCAGTTCGCTAAGCTGGCGCAGACTATCCGCGATTATCGCGAACAAAAATATAAAATTATTCTTGTTTCAGCCCAACCTTCGCGTACTGTGGCACTGTTGCAAGAACATGATTGCCAAGCCCAATTTATTCCCAATGTCCGCGATTATCCTGCGATCGACAAAACCCATAACTTACGAATCGCCGTGGCCTTTAAATATTCAGGCACTGCTGAAATTCAAGGTTTTGTGCTGCCCACTTATCGGATTGTGGTGATCAGCGATCGCGAATTTTTTGGACAACATGCTCTCGGCACTCCCAACTATGTTCGCAAACGTAGAAGAGCTGCTTCTAAACAAGTTGATCTCAATAAGCTCTCCGCAGGTGATTACGTTGTTCACAAAAATCATGGAGTTGGTCAGTTTGTTAAACTTGAAAGATTGACTGTCAATAAGGAAACCCGCGAATATTTAGTTCTCAAATATGCTGATGGAATATTGCGGGTAGTAGTCGATCAAATGTCGATTCTGTCTCGCTATCGGGGCATGAATGAAGCCAAGCCAGAATTGCATAAGATGACAAGTAAGGCTTGGGTTAATACTACTTCTAAAGCGAAAAAAGCCATTAAGAAAATTGCTTTTGATTTATTAGAACTCTATGCCAAGCGATCGCAACAACTTGGTTTCGCATTTCCGCCCGATAATCCTTGGCAATTGGAAATGGAAGATTCTTTCCCTTATCAAGCTACACCTGACCAACTCAAAGCAACTCAAGATGTCAAACAAGATATGGAAAGTTCGCGCCCAATGGATCGGCTAGTTTGCGGTGATGTCGGATTTGGGAAGACAGAAGTTGCCATTCGCACAATTTTTAAGGCGGTGACAACGGGCAAACAAGCCGCTCTGCTCGTCCCCACAACGATTCTCGCACAGCAGCATTATCACAGTTTACAAGAACGCTATGCCGCTTATCCTGTAAATATTGCACTGCTCAATCGTTTTCGATCTACTGCTGAGAAGAAAGAGATTTGTCGCAAACTAAAAACTGGCGAACTGGATATTGTCGTGGGTACGCAT
>JAJAZG010000472.1 GCA_026785865.1 Pseudanabaena sp. CAN_BIN31 | reverse complement strand
TAATTACAGTGCGATCGCTAATTAATCCATCCTTAGAAGCATGAGCCAAAGCCTGATAGGGCGGGATCGCAGTCTCTAGCAAGCGGAGACCGATAATTACCGAAGCTATCCAAGAATCATCAAGGGATACACCTGTTAGCAATGTCAACGGATAAAACAAAGCCCCCTGAATATTGGGTAAGTTAACGACTTTAAAAACATCGCTGATGGTGGCTAGCCAGTTAAAAATTTGATTGATTAAATCGACTAAGCCAACAATTATGATTAAAATTGCGGCGATCGAGACCGCCATTTTCAGACCATCCAAAGCGCCAATAATTGTGGCATCCATCGGACTCATCCGCTTTATAGTCTCGCCGCCAGCATTTTCTAACTCGCGATCGTCCTCACGCTTAGCTGACTTGTCCTCCTTAGGAATACCGCCCAGCGTTACAGGAACTTCAGTCTCAGGCACAAGAATTTTTGACAGGACAAAGCAAGCGGGGATCGCAATGATTGAAGCTGAAACCAAGTGGCCCAGAATATTTGGGAAAACGGGGCGTAAAAAACTTGTATAGATCGCTAAGGTCGAAGAGGCTGCCGTACCGAAACAACAAGCCAAAATTGCACAAAGCTCACTACGAGTCATTTTTGGCAAATAAGGCTTGACCACGATCGCCGCTTCAATTCCCACAAAAATGTTTGCCGCGCCGCTTAAGGCTTCTGCGCCACTTAAACGCATCGTCCAGAAAAACAACTTAGCAAATACCTCGACAACTTTCTGGATGATCCCCAAATTTTCGAGTAACGCCATAAACCCAGAAAAGAAAATTACCGCAGGCAAAGCCCGAAAAGCAAAAATATAGCCCAAGCTTACGTCAGAAGGTTTGTCAGGTATCGGCACGATATTGCGTCCAAACACAAACCTAGCGCCAGCATCGGCTGAGTTAAATACGCTGTCCAATAATCCGCTAAATGCTCTTAAAAACTCTCTGGTTTGTGGTTGCTGAAAAACTAGATAGCCCAGCACTAACTGCAAGCCAATGCCCCAGATAATGACGCGCCAAGGGATGACTCGGCGATCTTCGGAAAAGATCCAGGCCACAAAGCACAAGCCAAATATGCCGAAGAAAGAAACAAAATTCAGGTAGGTCATGGGCGTTTGAAGGTGAGATTAGTCAGGGATATTTTAGGCAGATATATTAGTCGCGCATCAAGAATTCAAGCAGAAATTGCACCAAGAATACACTCAAAAAGTAAATTGACTTAATTGGTTGCAAAATCTAATCAAAATGTTACGATGATAAACGCCTGAAACTACGTCATTTCGCTAAAGGAATAAACTGTGGCAAACATCAAGTCCGCAAAAAAGCGCATCCAGATCGCTGAGCGCAACCGTCTGAATAATAAGTCATATAAGTCAGCCGTCAAGACTTTAATGAAAAGCTATATGGAAGCAGTTGATGCTTACAAAGCTAATCCAACCTCTGAAGCCCTAGAATCAGTTAATGCTAAACAGTCTTTGGCTTATAGCAAGATCGATCGCGCCGTCAAGCGTGGCGTTCTTCATAGCAACACAGGTGCACGTCGTAAATCTAAGCTCGCTGTAGCCCTCAAAAAAGTTACTGTTACAAACTAGCAACACAATGACGGGGCAGGTTGCAGAATAATCGCTTTTCCCTACAGTTTTCCACGTCTGCGATCTTGAGGTCTTCTCAACCTGTCCAGCTTATGCTTCTGAGCCAAATCTAAATGCCTAACCCTAATAAAGATAGCTTCTTAAATCCCATCTCTAACTTTAGAGGCGAATTTTCGCCACAAAATTTAGCTTTTGATGCTAACTTACAAGAGTTTACTAACCGCATTTCGATCATCTGTGCCTTAGAAACTGGCGGTAAGATTTCGCCAAATGAAGCTTACCGACAGATCAAGGAACTCTGGAGCAAGTTAGATAAATCCAAACAAAACCTTTTAGGCGATGAATAATTTATCTTGAAACGCTTTCTCAAAGCAGATCATCAACCCTTCACACCCTCCCCATAGGTATAAATTCTCGAAAAGATTGTTTACAATCTTTAACATAGGTTTATACTAGAAATAATTAAATGCATTTTGCTGACTTCTCCCATTGCATGACTATCCAAAGCAATCTAATCTTTGGAAGCTGAGGTTTTCATAGAAAAACTTTTTTTAAACCGCTTAAAATTTAGGGCAGAGATGTCCTTCGGCTTTGTTAGTGATTGTTTATCCCGTGCGATCGGCAGAATAAGCGAACTGTTCTTAGAACAAATTTGCTGCAAATCTTAGGATTATCTATGCCCTCATCTTTTCTCTCTCTCGGTATTTCTGAAGCACGAGTTGCTAAGCTCGAATCGATTGGCTTTACAGAGCCTACAGCTATTCAAGAGCAAGCGATCCCCCAATTGCTCGCAGGAGCAGACGTACTTGGTCAAGCCCAGACTGGTACTGGTAAAACAGCCGCCTTTGCCTTGCCCATCTTGGAGCGCTTAGACCTCAACAGCGAATCTTTGCAAGCGCTAATTTTAACCCCAACTCGCGAATTGGCGATCCAAGTTGGACAGGCTCTGCGTAGCTTTAATACAAAGCCAGGCGCGAAAATTCTCACCGTATATGGTGGATCGGATATCGCTCGTCAAATGGTGCAATTGGATCGCGGTGTCCATGTTGTTGTCGGTACACCAGGTCGGGTAATCGACTTGATGGAACGCGGCAAACTGAAACTAGAGAGCCTCGCTTGGTTTGTTTTAGATGAAGCTGATGAAATGCTCAATATGGGCTTCATCCAAGATGTCGAACGGATTTTGGTCACAACTCCTTCTACCAAGCAAAGCACTTTCTTCTCCGCGACCATGCCTCCTGCGGTAAAGCGTTTGGTGAAGAACTTCTTGAAGTCTCCTGTCACTGTCAAGGTCGAATCTCAGGATTCCACACCTACGCGCATTGATCAACAGATTTATCTAGTCCCTTATCACCTCAGCAAAGAAGAAGCTCTCCTACCTATTTTGGAATTTGAAGCTCCAACTTCGGCAATCATCTTTGTGCGTACTAAGGATTCTGCTAGTAGACTGACTGAGATTTTACAATCTTGCGGTCATAGTGTTGATGAGTATCATGGCAACCTTTCACAGTCTCAACGTGAAAATCTGTTACGCCGCTTCCGTAATCAACAAGTGCGTTGGGTTGTGGCAACGGACATCGCGGCGCGTGGTTTAGATATTGATGGCTTGACCCACGTATTTAACCTCGATATTCCTGATGATCCTGAGCGCTATGTTCACCGCATTGGACGGACAGGTCGTGCTGGTAAGAAGGGAACTGCGATAACCCTAATTTCTGGGAAAGAGCGCTACAAGTTGCGTCAATTGGAACAGCAAGTTGGTATGCCTTTGCCGCCGATCGCTTTGCCTAGTGTGGCGCAGATTCAGGAGCGTCGCATTGGTCGCTTTACAGAACAAATTCTAGAAGCATTGACTGGTGAGCGTTTGGCTTCGTTCTTGCCTTTGGTGTCACAGTTGGTTGAAGATTACGATCCTCAAGCGATCGCGGCTGCTGCTTTGCAACTTGCCTACACCCAACTCCAGTCAGATAAAGCTGAGCAAGCAGCCTTGCAAGTCTTGGCTAAGCAACCTCACAGCCCCGGTGGTGGACGCGATCGCGGTGATCGTGGAGACGGCGGCGGTTCCTACAACAGTGGTAGACCAATCAAGCGTGATGGTGGTGGTCGTCGTGATGGTGGCGGCGGTGGTCGTCGTGATGGCGGTGGATATGATTCGCGCCGTTCTTCTTCTGCTGGACGCGATCGCGGTCCAATCCCTGCTCCCGTTAAATACTAAAAATCAATCAAAAGCTTTGCCTTATAAAGCTTTTGAAGTATTCACCCGATCGCTTGATATCTCTAATTTAAAACTTAAGAGATAATCATCAATAACTAATCGCAGCCCAAGTCATTTGCAAAAGTTCCCTTACATCAGAACTTTCTTAAATGGCTTGGGCTACATATTTTAATGGTCATATTTCAGATCATGCAGTCTTTAACTACCTTCTCTAGTCTTGACACTTCTCTTCGCAAAAATCTGACTGCGGTTTTTTGGACTGGGTTGTTTTTTTGGGCAAGTATGGCTTCCCAATTGCCAACTATCCCACTCTATATCCGCACCTTAACCCAGTCTTTTGACCAGATCGGACTGGTGATGGGTTCTTTTGCGATCGGCTTATTAGTTTGTCGTTCCTATCTTGGTAAGCTCTCTGATCGCAAGGGTCGACGCTATACTATGAAAATTGGGCTGATTGTAGCGGCTGTAGTTCCCTTATGTTATGCGTTGTCACCATCTATTCCTTTATTAATGTTCTTTCGGGCTGTGCATGGGATTAGTATCGCGGCTTTTGCTTCAAGCTATAGCGCTTTAGTTGCTGACCTTGCTCCTATCGAGAAGCGGGGTGAAGTAATTGGCTATATGAGCTTAGTTAATCCTTTGGGCTTGGCTTTTGGTCCTGCGATCGGTGGTTTAATGTACGAAGCTTGGGGCTATCAACCTCTATTTATTACTGCATCATTGTTGGCTTTTGCAGGATTGTTGTTAACTACTCAAATTGAAATTGGAGGTAATGTAGGCGATCGCGAATTGAATCGTCAAAGCGTATCCGCAAATGCAGTAAAAGCAGGATTTTGGCAAACTTTCCTTAGTCCTAGAGTTAGAGTTCCTTCCACTATTTTGTTATTGGTTGGATTGTCATTTGGGACACTCAGCTCTTTTATGCCAATTTTGATGCAGCAGAAAAATATTACGCTTAATGCAGGCTTGTTTTATATGGCGGCGGCGTTGTCGGGTTTTATTATTCGATTTCCTGTGGGGAGACTAAGCGATAAATGGGGACGTGGTATCTTCATTTCCATAGGGATATTTTTCTATGGATTGTCGATGGCGACCATTTATTTTGCTAGTCACAACTATGAGTTTTTATTGTCGGGAATTGCCGAAGGAATTGGTTCAGGCATCACAATTCCTGCGATCGTGGCGCTAGTTGCCGATCGCACAGTTCCTCAAGAGCGCGGCTATATATTTGGGCTGACATGGCTAGGATTTGATCTTGGGATCGCTCTTGCGGGACCGATTATGGGCAAGTTGATTGGGGTTGTGGGAATAACAGATATATTTGCGATCGCTACAGGGCTTTGCCTATTAGGAATCGTTATTTTTGCCACACAGTCCAACAAAACTATATCTGAGTCCTTCAAATTTGCGATCGGCAGAGCAGACGATCGCTATGCAATCAAATATGCCGATCAATAAATTAAAAAAAGGATTGCTAAGCAATCCTCTTTTTAATTTATGGTGACAGGTCAAAGTCCGTTACGTCCCCAGACGACAAAAGCGATCGAGAGAGTGAACATACCGAGGACGCTAACCCAACCTAGTGACAAAATATCCATAGTTTTGTAACAGTTTAAATAAGTTTTTCAAGATCCTATAATACGCTTTACTGTGCTAAAGAAAAAGTTATAACGACGAGCAAGACACATTACGGCAACTTTAAATTTCAGAAAAATATTCAGTCGAATATCCGTAGCAACTTTTTGATAAGAGATTCATTCTTAATTACTATCTCGCGGTTATGATATTTGGCATTACAAGCTACAAAGATCATTTTTTCTAGAGGCGATCGCATTATGTTTTT
This sequence comes from Pseudanabaena sp. CAN_BIN31, assembly GCA_026785865.1. Taxonomy (GTDB): domain Bacteria; phylum Cyanobacteriota; class Cyanobacteriia; order Pseudanabaenales; family Pseudanabaenaceae; genus Pseudanabaena. The sequence goes on along the minus strand of JAJAZG010000472.1, from coordinate 3,257 downwards.
ACCAAAAAAAATCTTAGTAGCATCAATTTGCTCTTGTTTAGCTGTAAATATAGTGAGTGCTTTACCATTTACTTTTTTTACATCCTCAGTTCAAGCCCAGTCGCGCAGGGTACGCTATAACCCACCCAGCAATCTCAATGCGCCCACAGTTTCAGCATCAGGAATTACTCGGAGTTCTGGTTGTGCCTATGCTTGTTTAATTGCCCTAATGCCAGATTTGAAACAAGAAAATAATCCCATTCCCCAGACAATTTCTGAACGTCCAACGATTTATTTCTTAACTCCAGAATTTAACGGTTCCGTCCAATTTATTCTTTATGAGGATAATGTTGTACCACTAAAGCCCAACGCAGAGAGTGGTTTACCTGCATCTAGTAAAAAACAAATCTATGAAAAGTCTTTTGCTATTAATAATAGTGCAGGCATCATTGCGATGAAAATGCCCGATGACTCTCCGATTCTAGAAGTTGGCAAAAACTACACATGGAAGTTTACAGTTAAAGGTAAAACTATTGAAGAATATAAGGTTATACAGGGTAAAATGCGGCGTGTTTTGCCTACGAAAAATCTAGTTGCCCAACTCCCCGCCATCTCGAAACCTCTAGAGCGTGCTGTATTATTTGCTCAAGAAGGAATTTGGTTTGAAGCGGTGCAAGCTTTAGCTGATGCACAACTAACCGTGCCAACAAACACTGAAGCTTTGGAAGAATGGACTTCTTTGCTGAAGTCAGCCAAGCTAGATCGTGTGCTTCCATTCACTTTTGTCACTCAAAATCTAAACCCCAGAAAGCTGTAGCGCAGGCTGCGCGTGCGCTACAGCTTTTTGGGGTTTAAGGATTTTTATGCTTACCTACTCGACACATTTAGCAGTAAGTTGAAGAAAGACTATGGCGATCGCAACTCAGCTAAAAAATATCTTGTGGAAATGGCGCGGGATCGCGATCGCCGCACCAACAATTTCGCTTGTGGTGATCGGTTTACGCTTAATTGGGGCGCTAGAACCACTGGAATTAGGACTTCTCGATCAGTTTTTTCGATGGCGATCGCCTGAGCCTGAAGACAATCGCATCGTGATTATTGGTATTGATGAAGCTGATGTACGTCAATATAAAAAATGGCCGATAGATGATGCTTTGCTCACCAAATTATTGGACAAAGTTCGGCAGCAAAAACCGCGTGCGATCGGCTTAGATCTAGCTCGTGATCTACCTGTGGGAGAGGGTTATAGCGAATTAGAAAAACTTTTTAAAACTACTCCTAACTTGATTGTGGCTACTAGAAAAGCCGATTTGGTTGCCACAAATTTTGCGATATCTAGTTCAAATATTAACCCGCCACCTGCGCTCGCTGATACCGATCAAGTGGGCGCGATCAATCTTCCTGTTGATGCAGATGGACGGATTCGGCGGGGCTTACTTGCGCTGCGATCGCCCGATGGCAAAACTACACTTAGCTTCGGTTTGCAGTTAACATCGCTCTATCTTGATGGCGAAAAGACAGTTGCCTTGGAGCAAATTGATCAGGCGCTAAATCCGCCGCGATTGCGGGAAAATGACGGTGGTTATAGTCATGCTGATGTGGGTGGGCATCAATTTGTGATTAACTATCGCCGATCGCTTAAGGGCTTTCGATTTGTGCGAATGGCGGATGTATTGGAAGATAAAATATCGCCATATTTACTACGCGATCGCGTAGTGATGATTGGAACAACGGCCGTAAGTTTAAGAGATTTATTCTTCACTCCCCTCGATAATGGTATTGGCAGTACTCGTTTACAGACTTCAGGAATTGAAGTTCACGCGCAAATTGTCAGCCATTTACTTAGTAGTACTCTCGATGGCAGACCAAGAATTCAAACATGGGATGAATATTGGGAATGGCTGTGGATTTTTGGTTGGGCGATGGCTGGCTCGACTTTGATTTGGCAATGGCGCAATGTCAGCACTAAGCAAAAAATTTGGGTGCTAGTGGAGCGATCGCTGAGTGTGGTGTTGCTGGCGGGAGGTTTAGTTAGTTCTTGTTTGATCGCTTTAAGCTATGGCTGGTGGTTACCCTTTGTCCCTGCGACGATCGCCTTTTTTGGTGGCGGTGCGATCGTGACTGGCTATCTTGCGATTACTGCCGCGCAAATTCGCACTTATTTCAGTCGATATTTGACTGATGCGGTGGTCAAAAGCTTATTAGAAACGCCTGAAGGTCTGAAACTAGGCGGCGATCGCCGCAAGGTGACGCTCTTAATGTGCGATCTGCGTGGATTTTCGACGATTTCCGAAAAGATGCCACCTGAAAAAGTCGTGGAAATTCTTAATGTTTTTCTTGGCACGATGACAGAGGCGATCGCCACTTATCAAGGCACAATTGATGAGTTTATTGGCGATGCGATTTTGGTACTATTTGGTGCGCCGATCCATAGTGAAGATGATGCAGCAAGGGCGGTTGCGTCGGCGATCGCGATGCAATTAGCGATGCAATCGGTGAATGAGCAGCTTATGCAAATGGAACTACCTGAAATCGCGATGGGAATTGGGATTAATACTGGTGAAGTAGTTGCAGGTAATATTGGTTCTCAATCTCGCGCTAAATATGGTGTGGTCGGTAATCATGTCAATCTCACGGCGCGAATTGAATCCTATACTGTGGGAGGACAGATCTTGATTTCAGAAAACACTTATAAGGAAGTACAGGAAATCGTTAAAACTAATGGTTCTATTGAAGTAGAACCCAAAGGTGTATCACAGCCAATTTTCATCTACGATATTTGTGAGATTGAAGGTATATACAATCTTAAACTTCCTTCCATTAGTGATTCTCTCCGAGTATTACCTATGCCAATTCCGATTACCTATCGCATTTTAGAAGAGAAACATTTAGGTGCAGAAATATTTGAGGGTGAGTTACGACGACTCTCTCCCTATGGTGCAGAAATTTTCTCGGAACAAGAAGTTCCTGTATTAACCAATCTCAAACTTCATCTTAAGGTTTATGATCAAAACCAACAGTTAGAGATTGAAGATGAAATCTATGCGAAGGTCTTAAAGCCTCAACAACCGCATCAAGCGATGCTTTTAGATCAAGTAATGTCTGAGAATTTAATATTAGAAAACAAGCTGACGATCGCGGCGATTCCGAAACAGCGATCGCGACATATCAAGCAAACTTATGTACATTTCACGACTGTACCAAGCAATCTCAAAGCATGGATTAAGTCAGTGACGCTTTGAGTGTCTGATGCTAAATGGCAATGGTTAGTTAATTTG
>JAJAZG010000471.1 GCA_026785865.1 Pseudanabaena sp. CAN_BIN31 | reverse complement strand
TACTTTTTGTCCACGTCCATCACTCGCCAATATGCAAGCATAAACACAAGGAAAAACACCCATCAAATTAAATAACGCCACAATATAAGCATTTGTACTTTGCCAATCACCCGCAATCAATTTTTGGATTAATGTCAATGTGTCGGGGCGATCGGGCGGCGCAAACACAAATGCATAAATCCCAAATAAAATCCAAATTAGCCAAAATCCAAGTTTATTAGTCATAAATCAATACAGTAGGAGTACAGAGAAATTTTTGAAAGTGCCGCTTCGCGGCACTTTCAAAAATTTCTAAAGTGAAGTCTTTGCCGTCAATTTACTGGTAATTGCTGCCGCGCACATCTTGCCTGACAGGGTCGCACCTTCCATACTGTCAATGTAATCTTGCATCGTATAGCTACCTGCTAAGAAGAAGTTCTTCACAGGAGTAGCTTGAGTCGGACGAAAGGGATCTTTGCCAGGAGCTTCACGATAGAGCGATTGCGCGAGTTTAACTACGCTTGACCAAGTTACATTTAATTTATGGGAAGAAGGGAAAATCTTATGGACTTGAGCAATCATCTTCTCGACGATCGCTTCATTACTGAGCTTAATATAGTCATCGGCAGGCGTGATTACCACTTGTAATAGGGAACCTTCTCCTTCTTTGTAATAATCAGTCGGGCTAGTAATCGCCAAATCGGCAAAGGTAGAGAAATCTACTTTGATCGCATAGAGCAAATTATCAATATCGGTTACCCAACCATCAAAACGAAGCTGAACCGTAATCACAGGTACGGCATCTAGTTTGTAAATATTGTCAAACTGTGACCATGCACGCCATTTCTCTGGAATGATTCTCTTCACTCCAGGTACATCAGTGGCGCAAATATACACATCAGCCGTGACAATTTCTTCACCGTCTTCTTTCCCAACGATAAAACCAGTCACGCGAGTATCTTCATCTTCTCCTTTAAAAAGAACTTCGCGAACACCACGGCGCAAATGAATTTTGCCACCTTTAGATTCGATATGTCTCACAATTGGCTGATGTAAAAATTCATCGGGCGCACCTTCGAGCATTCTCAAAATCGAAGCTTCTGTTCTCGATGCAAAGAATTGGAAGATCGTCAGCATACATCGGGCGGAAATATTCTCGCAATCGATAAAGCCTAGACCGTAAGCGATCGCATCCCACATCAGATCGAGACTTGCTTGGGAGCCACCCATCGACAAAAACCAATCTTTGAAGCTGATGTTATCAAGGGCGCGAATTTCTTTCATTGCACCAACATGATCGACTAAGCCACGAATCAAGGGACTGCGACCGATCGCGATCGCATTTTGAATCTTGTCTTTAAGTGGTAATTGCCCTGTCGTCACAAAGGCTTTCAGCCCATGAAAGGGAGCGCCGCCAAAGTTACGAAAATCGAGCGAGGCTTGTTTACCGCCTGGATTCACAAAAATATGCGTATGTTCCTTAAGGCGTAAATGTTCAAAACCACCAGTTTTCTTCATCAACGCGAACAAGTTGTAATAGCAACCGAAAAATACATGCAAGCCCATCTCGACATGGTTGCCATCTTTGTCTAGCCAACTGCTGACTTTACCCCCAACAAAAGGACGGGATTCAAAAAGTTCTACCTCATAGCCCTGCTCGCTGAGTTCGACGGCTGTACTCATACCCGCTAAGCCTGCACCAATAATCGCTGCTTTCATATCTTGTTATGCTCGACTTTTACTGTCATTACGTTTGCTTAACATATTTTGACACTCTCAGCGAGTCACCGCGACTGAGATTCCTGATTCACCGAGACAACTTACCGACTAGACTTGCATCTAATTGGCAGAGGTCGAACTCTCCACAGGCGTACTGAGTTTGGGTATGCCCTACCCTACTTAAACCAATAGCCAAGATATTCAGTGCAGCATTATGATCTCGATCAAGTACACAGCCACATTTACAAGCGTGGGTACGGGTACTCAGAGTCTTCTTAACCAATGTTCCGCAACTTGAGCAATTTTGGCTCGTATAGTGAGGTGGGACAGCAACTGTCACCTTTCCGTATACCTTGCCAAAATACTCAACCCAATCCCGAAACATTGACCAGCTTGCATCACTGATACTCTTGGCTAATTTATGATTTTTAACCATATTCCGCACTTGCAAGTCTTCGTAGGCAATCAGGTCGTTTGACCGAACTACGCATCTCGCAGTTTTTACTGCAAAATCTTTACGCTGCCGACTGACTTGCAAGTGTTTTCTTGCTAATCGCTTAATTGCTTTTTTGCGATTAGCTGAACCTTTTTTACACTTAGAAACTTGGCGTTGCAACTTTTTAAGTTTGCGCTCCGACTTTCTAAGGTATCTGGGGTTCTCAACTACTTCCCCTTGAGCATCGGTATAGAAATGGTTTAAGCCAACATCTAAGCCTGTTGCCCTCAAGCTAGGTGCAATCGCTTCTCTACGATCAACAACAACACAAAACTGAGCATAATAACCATCAGCACGGCGAACTAATTTGACTCGTTTTATTTGCTCAATCTGATAGAAATTAAGGTCGCGTGAACCAACTAATTTCAATCTACCAATTTTAAAGCCATCAGTTAAATTTAGGTATTTCCGATCCTCAGAAAGTTTCCATCCAGATTGTTTATATTCAACCGAATTGCCACGTTTCTTAAATTTGGGAAAACCCTTTTTGCTTGATACTTTCTTTTTGCAGTTGTCATAGAACCTAGAAATGCTAGACCACGACCGTTCCGCACTTGCCTGTCTTGCTGTTGAATTTAATCTTTTCGCAAAGTCAAACTCTTTGGCAAGTACAGCACACTGTGCAGATAGGTCATATTTATCTACACCCTTATTATCCATCCAGTATCTCAAGGCACTGTTACGCACAAACAGAGCAGTACGAATCGCCTCATCGATGAGTGCGTACTGCTCTGTTTTGCCGTTCAGTTTTGCTTCGAGGACTAACATAATTAACTTGACTCTTGTGCTTGCTATTATAGAACCCATTTGGTATCTTTTCGGACGCAATATATAGCTTTCAGGCAATCGTTAATTCGGCAATTCAACGATTTAATAGGATCATGGGGTTTTGTATGCCAAAACTGATGAAACCTAGACACCTGAAAGGCTTGTAGCATATGCACGAGATACCAAATGGGTTCTATAATGTCGATTACTGACAAATTGGCTTTAATGAATGAACCAAACAAGGTTTGACGCTTTAATCATCGGTAGCGGTGCTGCTGGACTTTATACGGCGCTTCGACTCACAGACTTAGCGCCAAACTGGCGGATTGGTTTGGTGACTAAAGATAATTTGTCAACTTCGGCTAGTAATTGGGCGCAAGGCGGGATTGCGGCAGTTACCGACAAAAATGATACGCCGCATTTTCATGGCAAAGATACGTTATTGGCGGGTGTCGGTTTGTGCGAAACATCGGCAGTGGAAGTATTAGTTAATGCTGCGCCTCGACAAATTCAAACATTGATTGCATTGGGTGTTGACTTTGATCGCACTGAAGATGGTCGCTTAGCCTTAACCTTAGAGGCGGCGCACTCGAAGCGAAGAGTATTACATTCTGCGGATACAACAGGTCGAGCTTTGGTGTCGAAGCTAGCGGAAGCTGTACTCCAAAATCCCAGCATTAAAGTTCTGAGTAAAACTCTAGTTTTAGATCTTTATATGGAGAATGGGCGTTGTGGCGGTGTTTTTTATTTAGAGCCGAATCAAGAAATTGGTTGCTTGGTTTCACCAGTAGTCGTTTTGGCAACAGGCGGCGGCGCTCAGGTGTTTTCGCAAAATACCAATCCTCCCTCAAGCACAGGCGATGGCGTGGCGATCGCATGGCGAGCAGGAGCCGTAATTCGCGATATGGAATTTGTGCAGTTCCATCCCACCGCCCTCGCTTTGCCTGATGCTCCCAGATTTTTAATCAGTGAGGCAGTTCGCGGTGAAGGAGCGCATTTAATCGATCATCAAGGCGATCGCTTTGTGTTCAATTACCATCCGAAGGGAGAACTCGCGCCGAGAGATGTTGTCAGCCGCGCCATATTTAAGCACCTCCAGAAAACCAAAGAACCCACCGTGTTTTTAGATTTATCGCCCATTCCTAAAGCCACGATCGCCCATAGATTTCCCAACATCATCAAAATCTGTCAAGATTGGCAAATTGATATTTTCTCCACGCCTATTCCTGTAACTCCCGCCGCCCACTACTGCATGGGTGGCATTGTTACCGATTCCGATGGAGCTACTTCCATTGCGGGGCTATATGCAGTCGGAGAAACCGCCAGTACGGGCGTACATGGGGCTAATCGTCTGGCTAGCAATTCTC
>JAJAZG010000470.1 GCA_026785865.1 Pseudanabaena sp. CAN_BIN31 | reverse complement strand
GCCTGATGCAGTTTCTGCAAGCGGTTGCAGAGGTTCGCCGAGGTTGGGGCTAAACTCAAAAACAATCCGATCGCCTCCTAATGCTGTTGGTTCGATTGGATAAATGCCAACTTGAAAACGCACTTTTTCCATTGCTAACATTTTCAGAGCTTCGATTTGTGATTGTTCCAACGCGATCGCGGTTTGACGACGCAATTCCGTTAGTTTTTTACAAGCTTTGAGCAAAGCTTGTAAATCAGTTGCCGCTTTACGTTCTAAGTCTTCAATTGAAATACTCTGATCAGTTAATTCCGATAGCTCAAGTTGTAACTTTTCGGTATAGGCGATCGCTTCGGGAAGCGTGCCGTATTTACGACAGATTTGCTTGATTTGATTAATTCGTTGCTCAATTGTTTCTAGTTGTTCGGGATCTGACTCAAGACGATTAGCATAATTATTGATTTGTCGTCCTGCTTCTTCCACTTGAGCAAGGGCGCTAGAAACCAATTCGAGAATGCCTTCGACTTCGCGATCGAGCGTGACCATTTCCGTAAGAATCGATTCCGCTTGTCCTAACAAATCCGCACAGGCCTTGCCACTATCATTCTGATAGAGCGCTTCATACACAGCATAGCCTTGCTTTTGCAATTCCACACTGTGAGCTAACCGATTGCGATCGCTTTCCAGATTTTCCAATTCATCGGGATCGCCTAGATTCGCAGCTTCCAGTTCCTTTAATTGATAACGCAACATGTCCAAGTGCTGCAATCGATTGCGCTCATTTTGTTGGCGATCAAATAAAGCTTTGCGCGATCGCTCTTTTGCCTCAAATAATTTCGCCACTTTTTGACGTTGCAATAACAAAGCCTGACTAAAAGCTTGATCGCCAAAACTATCGAGCCATTCTCTTTGTTGAGCAGCTTGACTGAGCAAGATCGTCTGTCCTTGGGCAGTAATCTCGACAAGGCGATCGCGCAATTCTTGAATTTGTTGCTTATTTACGACCACACCATTAACACGGGTGCGATTGCTCCGTGCCGTAATTTCACGGCTACAAATTAGAGTCTCTGCATCCAGTGCATCAATTTCTTGAATTTCTAGCCATTGTGCGATCGCAAGATTAGTCGAAAAAGTTGCCTCGATATTGGCGCGATCCGCACCAGTCCGTAGCATCCTTGCCGAAACTTTGCCGCCGAGCGCCGCATCTAGAGCATCTAAGACAATTGATTTGCCTGCTCCTGTTTCCCCCGTGAGGATGTTAAGCCCCGCATATAGCTCAAGCTCTAGGCGATCAATCAGCGCAAAATTTTCGATTTTGAGACTTAGGAGCATAGGTTTTCTTGTAACCAAAAAACACAGAAGGGACGCATAGTAAACTCTCTATCCATTAAAGCAAATCAGGATCTTCTCCCAATTCCCTTAATCTAGCAGCAAGTCGCTCCGACCTTTCTTCACCTGTAAGATAACGCTGTCCCTGTTCATCAAACCAGCTTAAAACTTCACGCCTAAAGCGATCGCTTGGCAATACACACCGCCCAAGCCCTAAACCAATTTCTGGCATCCACAATGGCTCACCAATTTGTAATTGGTATTTACTATCAACTAATTTGTAAACTTCAAATGGCAAATGTCTATCGCGCTGCCAGAATTTAGGATTGTAAATCACATAATATTTGATACCTAATTTGCGATAAATCTCTAGTTTCTTTTCATATTCATCACCATAGGTATGGGATACAACCTCTAAAGTCAAAATCGGTGGTGTATATTCTTCTTCCCACATCACATAGCTACTACGCGAGCCGCCATTTTTGCGCCGCTCCACACCTAAGCTCAAAAACCCATCGGGAATTACTGGCACTCTCGGACTTACGCCAGTGGTGTGATAGATACCCATATCAACACCAAAGTACCAATCATCACGATTTTTCCAAATATATTCCAGCAAAAACAATAGTAAATTCGGTACAAAATTCTGGTCTTCGTTATCCACAGGTGTATCGTCAGAATCTGGTAATTCGTCGCTGGTGGGTAGATGTTTGAGATCAATTTGTAGCATCAGCTAACCCCAAATGTGTCTTGCTATCTGGTTGGTATTATATCGCGATATCTAGGTTAGATATGTTCCTAAAATAGGGTCAACTGTTCTGAACCATCTAAACCAATTTTACGGGGCATTCTTTTTTGATCATCCTTTAATCCGCCTAGATTTTTGATATTTTCTAGAATTGTAGGAATGCAATATTCCGTCATTTCTTCTTTGACATGTTGAGAATTGAAACGGATAGTCCGCCAACCAACAGTCTCAAGATCGTTATCCCTAAGATTATCTTCGGCAATACGTTCTTTGACTGAATGCCAAGTATCACCATCTGTCTCTGCGTCTATTTTTCCTTTTTCACAGTAAATCGCAAAGTCAAGGAGATAAGTTTTATTCTTAACTTTCTCTTCCTGTTGGCGCTCGGCATCTATGGAATAACGCTTTAATCCAGCCCAAAGCTTATCTTCTAATGGACTTTCATCCCATAAATCGTTAATTTCGACTGCATTTACGAGCTTTTCCCAAGTTGTAGAAATGAACAATATACGTCTGAGCCTACGGCTATAGATTGGCTGCGGCAGTTTTTCCATAGGTTGTATATCTATCTTGTAATAACGCTTCTGACTTTTTGGATTTTGTGACTCATCGGGGAAAAGCTCGTATCTAGAAACCTGACGAATAGACTTTATGGAAGCATAGTAATTGACAGCAAAAGCCTCATCACCAAAAACCTTGGGCTGATAAAAGGCTAACCATTTTGGTTCCCACATATCTCGTTGTTTAAGGCGTTCTACTTGATCAGCAGGAATTCGATACCAGTGTTGCTCACGGACAATTTTCATGTCAGATTTTGTTGGAATAATTACTACAAGCACTTCACCGCGCTTTGCCATTTTTTCTAAACCTATTCCTAAATGTCAATGATAATAATTTGCGATCACTTTTCATCAATACCAAGCGATCGCAGCTTTTCCAATAATAACTCAACCTGTTTCTGTGCAGCGTCAGCTCGTTGTTTTTCAGATTTTGCTTTTTGGCGCTCTATATCAGCCCGATGCATCTCAATATCAGCTTTTTCTTCACCTGTAAGATAACGCTGTCCCTGTTCATTAAACCAGCTTAAGACTTCACGCCTAAAGCGATCGCTTGGCAATACACAACGCCCAAGCCCTAAACCAATTTCTGGCATCCATAAGGGTTCACCAATCTGTAATTGGTATTCACTATCAACTAATTTGTAGATTTCAAAAGGCAAATGTCCATCACGTCGCCAGAATTTAGGATTGTAAATCACATAATATTTGACACCTAATTTGCGATAAATATCTAATTTCTTTTCGTATTCATCACCATAGGTATGAGATACAACTTCTAAGCTCAAAATCGGTGCGGTATATTCTTCTTCCCACATCACATAGCTGCTACGCGAGCCGCCATTTTTACGCCGCTCCACACCTAAGCTCAAAAATCCATCGGGAATTACTGGCACTCTAGGATTTACGTCAGTGGTGTGATAGATACCCATATCGACACCAAAGTACCAATC
>JAJAZG010000469.1 GCA_026785865.1 Pseudanabaena sp. CAN_BIN31 | reverse complement strand
GTACCACTCAAACCCTGAATAGGCTGTAACGTTGTCGCAAGCGCAGCGTGCGACAACGTTGGTTAATGACTAGCCGCGGATAAAGCCAGCGCCCATATTCGCAGAAGCCCCTGACTTCTCAGAAACCTGTACTGCCGAAATTTCGCTAGTAAGTACAGAGACTTTTTTACCTTCTTGTTTTTCACAAGTTAATTCAAAAATTTTAGGTAGCTCAGAAGATACTCCTGAGAGAATTGTTGCAATTTCGCGATAAAGCTCTTCAGCCTTTTCCTGCTCCTTGCGTTGCACAGACAAAGCGATCGGGTTATTTTTGAGCGTAATTTCGACTGTATACATCAGCATTTTAATAATTGGCAGAACTGCTTGTTATCTCTCAGTATGCCATTGCTTCGGCGATCGCGGGAAGTGTTGTGGTGTTAGACGCAATTATGGAGTTTTATCTCAAATGTCACGATCCCAAAATTTATCTTGTTTTTTGAGTTCTGCGATACCGAATTCTCGGTGTCAATAGTTGTAGGTTTATAGACGTTGGGACAACAAGTTAAAAGTACGAGTTGAAAATATGACACAAGCTAATCTTGAAAGGGTCAGGATTCTACGTCAACAAATCATCGCTGAAACTAAGTATGGTCTTGCGGACTGGAGTTTAGTCCAGAAGCTTTTAGATGAATTAATGATTAATCATCAGCAATATAAACATTTTGCAGCCCAAGAAAATATGGCTCTCTATCAATAGTTTGCATCGCGAAACGGTGTAAAACTCTGATAAATAGAGCGATGCAGAGCATTGATTTATTTACAGAGACATTTCTAGCATCCGTTGCATCGGTTTAAGTGCGGCTTGGCGAATTGACTCATTAAGGATTATTTCAGGTGAGCGATTTTTCATGGCAAGATACACTTTTTCTAAGGTGTTTAGTCGCATGTAGGGACATTCATTACAAGCACAATTGCTAGTTGGGGGCGCGGGAATAAATTTTTTAAGTGGCGAAGCCTTTTGCATTTGATGGATCACTCCAGACTCAGTGACCACAATAAATTCTTGGCGATCGCTTTTCTGTACATACTTTAGCAAGCCCGTAGTCGAGCCAATAAAATCAGCATGACGCAGCACATTGGCTTCACATTCAGGATGAGCGATGATATCTGCTTGAGGATGCTTGAGCTTGAGTTCAACTAATTTACGCTCAGAAAAAATTTCATGAACAATACAAGCCCCATCCCATAGCAATAAATCTCGTCCCGTCTGTTGCATCACATAACGCCCAAGATTGCGATCAGGCGCAAAAATAATCGGCTGCTCTTTAGGAACTTGGTTCACGATCGCCACAGCATTGGCGCTAGTACAGATGATATCGCTCAGAGCCTTGATATCTGCCGAACAATTTATGTAAGAAATCACCAAATGATCGGGGTGAGCCGCCTTAAACGCTGCAAAGCGATCGGGTGGACAGCTATCAGCAAGGGAGCAACCTGCATCAAGATCGGGTAGTAATACCAGTTTATTTGGGTTCAAAATTTTGGCAGTCTCTGCCATAAAATGCACACCCAGAAACACAATTACATCAGCTTGGCAATTAGCCGCGGCTTGCGATAGCCCTAGCGAATCACCGATATAGTCTGCAATATCTTGCAGATCAGGATCTTGGTAATAATGCGCCAAGATTACCGCATTCAATTCTTTTTTGAGATCGGCGATCGCGGCAAATAGGTCGTGGGGAATAGGATTAGGGATATTTTGGCGATCGAGTTGTGCTGGCTTAGGCGCGGTGAGAAACATAGTTTGCCCCACTATTAACAATAATTATTTATTTGCTCTATTTAATTATAGTAGAAATCACCAAAAATATATTCGTCAAATGGAAGAGATCGATATTTTGCAACTTTTCCAGCAAATTTCGCGTCAATACCCAAAGAGAGTAAGTTGCGCCGCGACTTACTCTCTGAGTTTTATGTCTATAGCTCAAGATGTGAGCAAATAAAGGTGGGGGATTTAGTCCGAGTATTACAAAAAAGTAGATAAATCTTGAGGGAATTATCAATATGGAAATTATAAAAACAGCGATCGCTAAATTATCAAACTCAATTAGTCAGAAATTAATAGCACCGACCGATCAAAGATTTCAGCATTATGGAAAATTGGCGATCGCCTCACTGATGTCTTTGTTGTTGGCTGTCACTCTCAATCCCTTTATGGCGAGTGCTTTAAATCTATCTGACTTATTTCGCATTTTACCGTCAGCTATTCAAATTTTTCAGCTTTCTAACATTGGCGATAATGATGAAGTTGCTTTAGGTAGACAAATTGATGGTCAAATTCGACAAGAAGTAAGGCTTAGCCACGATCGCGCCGCCAATGCATTAGTAAGTCGGCTAGGACAAATGCTCGTCCCAACTAGCGATCGCCCGAATATTCCCTACACCTTTCGCGTAGTTGATGATAAAAATCTTAATGCTTTTGCCACGATGGGCGGCTTTGTTTACATCAATACTGGCACGATCGCTGCTGCCGACAATGTCGCCCAACTGGCGAGCGTCATCGCTCACGAGATGGGACACATTTCAGGTCGTCATGCACTAGAGCAAATGAAACAAATGGCGATCGCGCGGGGTGTTGCG
>JAJAZG010000468.1 GCA_026785865.1 Pseudanabaena sp. CAN_BIN31 | reverse complement strand
CCTTTTTTTTTTTTTTTTTATGCCCCCCTCACTCTTTTAAACATTAACTTGTTTTTTGTGTTGGTGATTTTTTTTTTTTATATACTTAATTAAAAAAAAAAAAAAAAAACCCAAACCCGGGGGCCCCGCCCGCCCCCCCCCCCCCACAGCTTTTTGGATTTGAATTATTTATTTTGTTGTTTTCCTTTGGATAGATATTTGCGATCGCGCGATCCCATTACTTAACGATCATGGTAAGTTAAGTTTAGTTAAGAAATTATTTTGAACATCAGGCTTTTTGCTATATGAAATCCTCTTGGAGAACTGCACTGCTGTGGTTACTACCCATAGCGATCATCGGCTTTTTTGGTTGGCAGACATTAGTTACGCGTCCTGCCCCTAGCCGCCCAACCGTAAACGCAGCGAATACCCGCATCGCTTACGGAAGATTCCTTGAATATCTTGATGAACATCGGGTCAGCAAGGTCGATATTTTTGATGGTGGTCGCACGGCGGTAATCGTAGCAAGCGATCCCCAAATTGAAGGTAGAGAGCAACGCGCTAGAGTTGACTTGCCAATCTATGCACCAGAATTGATGGATAAACTCAACGAAGGCGGCGTAGATCTTGCCATTTATCCACCTAGCAACAATGGTGCAATCTGGGGCTTCATTAGTAATTTGATTTTCCCTGTCGCTCTGCTCGGAGGCTTATTTTTCTTGTTCCGCCGCTCTAATCAAATGGGTGGACCTGGACAAGCGATGGATTTTGGCAAAACTAAAGCCCGTTTTGCAATGGATGCTCAAACTGGGGTGAAATTTGACGATGTCGCTGGCATCGAAGAAGCTAAAGAAGAATTGCAAGAAGTTGTCACTTTCTTGAAGAAGCCAGAAAGATTTACCGCAGTAGGCGCGAAGATTCCTAAAGGTGTTTTATTGATTGGGCCTCCCGGAACTGGTAAGACTTTGCTTGCTAAGGCGATCGCTGGTGAAGCGGGTGTACCTTTCTTCTCGGTATCTGGTTCGGAGTTTGTGGAAATGTTTGTCGGCGTTGGCGCTTCCCGCGTTCGCGATTTGTTTAAAAAAGCCAAAGAAAATGCTCCTTGCATCATCTTCATTGATGAAATTGATGCAGTCGGTCGTCAACGTGGCGCTGGTATCGGCGGTGGTAATGATGAGCGCGAACAAACCTTAAACCAAATCCTCACCGAAATGGATGGTTTTGAAGGAAATGCTGGCGTAATCGTGATCGCGGCAACTAACCGCGCTGATGTACTTGACTCAGCCCTATTGCGTCCAGGTCGATTTGATCGCCAAATCGGTGTCGATCCACCTGACATCAAAGGTCGTTTGCAGATTCTCAATGTCCATGCTCGCGACAAAAAAATTGGTCCTGAGGTTTCTCTTGAGGCGATCGCTCGCCGTACCCCCGGATTTGCAGGTGCTGATCTTGCCAACCTCTTAAATGAAGCGGCAATTCTTACCGCTCGCCGTCGCAAAGATCAGATGGGTATGTCAGAAATTGATACCGCTGTTGATCGCATTATTGCAGGACTCGAAGGTAAGGCTCTTGTCGATAGCCGTAACAAGCGCTTGATTGCCTATCACGAAGTTGGTCATGCGATCGTCGGTACATTGATGAAGGAACACGATCCAGTCCAAAAAGTTACCCTCATTCCTAGAGGTCAAGCTGCTGGTCTGACATGGTTCACACCCGATGAAGAGCAAACGCTAGTTTCTCGCGGTCAAATCCTCGCTCGAATCACTACGGCCCTTGGTGGTCGTGCTGCGGAAGAAGCAGTGTTTGGCGCGGACGAAGTTACGACAGGCGCAGGTGGAGACTTGCAGCAAGTTGGTGGTATGGCGCGTCAGATGGTGACTCGTTACGGAATGTCCAACATTGGACAACTTGCTCTTGAAGGTCAAAGCTCTGAAGTATTCCTCGGTCGCAGTATGGGCGGTGGCTCACAGTTCTCTGAAGATATTTCCGCCAAAATCGATCAACAAGTGCGCGAGATTGTACAGAAGTGCTATCAAACTGCGCTTCAGATTGTGTACGAAAATCGCACAGCAATTGATCGCGTTGTTGATTTGCTAGTTGAAGCTGAAACTATCGATGGCGATGAGTTTCGTCGCATTGTCTCTGAGTACACGGCGCTTCCTGTAAAAGAACGCTTCGTTCCTCAAATCTAAAATTTTTATCCAAGCATTATAAAAAATAGGATCATCATTTTTATGATGATCCTATTTTTTTGATTTAGCCAAAAAGCTGTAGCGCGGGCATCCTGCCTGCTTCATCACAATGCAAGCGAGACGCTTGCGCTACTTGACAAACTATCGCGAAATCAGCTTTTTGATTAAGGTAAATCGCGATCGCTTCGGATAACCGAAGCTTGTATTCTCAACAGTCGGGTAATATATACTGGTAGTCCAAAATCGTATTAAAGATCGCGTTTGGCGCAATTTCTGTTTTAACCGCATTCGGTAGCTATGTTTAACTTAAAAAACCTGATTGGCGATCCTAACAAGCGCAAGCTTGACAAACTCCGTCCCGAAGTCGCTCTCATTAACTCCCTAGCCCCAGAGTTGGCGGCGCTGAGCGATCGCGAATTGCAAGGAAAAACAGGAGAGTTTAAACAAAGACTCAAACAGGATGAACCCCTTGAAGAACTATTACCTGAAGCCTTTGCGGTAGTCCGCGAAGCGGCTACTCGTGTTTTGGGCTTGCGTCATTATGATGTGCAGATGCTGGGCGGCATGATCTTGCATCGTGGTGAAATTGCCGAAATGAAAACAGGTGAAGGCAAAACGCTCGTCGCCACATTGCCCAGTTACCTCAATGCCCTCTCTGGTAAAGGCGTTCATGTCGTTACGGTCAACGATTATCTTGCCCGTCGTGACGCAGAATGGATGGGTCAGGTTCATCGTTTTTTGGGGATGTCGGTGGGCTTGATTCAAAACTCAATGGAGCCTTTTGAGCGCCGCAAAAACTACGGTTGTGATATCACCTACGCCACCAACAGCGAACTTGGTTTTGATTATCTGCGCGATAACATGGCGACAAGTATCGAAGAAGTGGTGCAGCGCCCGTTTAATTTCTGTGTAATTGACGAAGTTGACTCGATCTTGATTGACGAAGCACGGACTCCCCTAATTATTTCAGGCATGGTCGAGCGTCCGACTGAAAAATATATTGGTGCAGTGACGATCGCCGATCAAATGCAGCAAGAAACTCATTACGAAGTTGACGAAAAGCAGCGCAACGTGGTCATGACCGATGAAGGTTTTGAACTAGCCGAAAAGTTGCTAGGTGTTACTGACTTATTCGATCAAGCCGATCCTTGGGCGCATTATGTGTTTAATGCTCTGAAGGCAAAAGAATTATTCCTAAGAGATGTCAATTATATTGTCCGTGAAGGCGAAGTAACGATCGTTGATGAATTTACAGGGCGGGTTATGCCTGGTCGCCGTTGGAGTGATGGCTTACATCAGGCGATCGAGGCAAAAGAAGGTGTAACGATCGAAAATGAAACCCAAACTCTTGCCACGATTACATACCAAAATTTCTTCTTGCTATATCCTAAACTTGGCGGCATGACTGGCACGGCTAAAACTGAGGAAGCGGAACTTGGTAAAATCTATAATCTCGAAGTTACAACCACGCCCACCAATCGTAAGAGCGGACGTGGCGACTGGTCGGATGTGGTTTATAAAACCGAAGCGGCAAAATGGCGAGCTATTGCCGAAGAATGTCGCGAAATGCATGAATCAGGTCGCCCTGTTCTGATTGGAACTACCAGTGTTGAGAAATCTGAAGTTTTAGCGCGTTTGCTTGCCGAAACAGAAATTCCCCACAACTTACTCAATGCGAAACCTGAGAACGTAGAACGCGAAGCCGAAATTGTCGCTCAAGCAGGTCGTAAAGGCTCAATCACGATCGCCACAAATATGGCAGGTCGCGGTACAGACATTATCCTTGGTGGTAATGCTGACTATATGGCGCGTCTGAAAGTGCGTGAAAGCTTTATGCCGATAATTGTTCGTCCTGAAAACGATGATGACTTCACTAATGAAGGTCAACGCATGTTTAGCGATCGCCCCGAAAAAGGACAAGGCTTTGGCATTGCGTCAGAAGCTAAAAAGAGAAAAACTTGGAAAGTATCCGATAGCCTTTATCCTTGTGAATTATCGAAAGATGCTCAAATTATGCTCAAAGATGCAGTTGATTTTGCATCTGAAAAGTTGGGCAGAATGAGCCAAACCGAACTTGAAGCCGAAGAAATGATTGCGGTTGCTTCTGAAAAAGCTCCAACTGAAGATGAAGTAATTCAAAAGCTGCGTGATGCCTTTGTTCTAATCAAACGCGAATATGAGGCTGTCACTGGTGCGGAACATGAGGAAGTAACCAAGCTCGGCGGCTTGCATGTAGTCGGTACTGAGCGCCATGAATCTCGCCGTGTGGACAATCAATTGCGCGGTCGTTGCGGTCGTCAAGGTGATCCTGGTTCTACAAGATTTTTCCTTAGTCTTGAAGATAATTTGATGCGGATTTTTGCAGGCGATCGCGTGGCTGGTTTGATGAATGCCTTCCGCGTTGAAGAAGATATGCCGATCAGTTCGGGAATGCTGACCAGTGCCTTAGAGAACGCGCAAAAGAAAGTCGAAACCTACTATTACGACATTCGTAAGCAAGTCTTTGAATACGACGAAGTGATGAACAATCAACGTCGTGCCATTTATGCTGAGCGTCGTCGTGTGCTTGAGGGTGAAGATCTGCGCGATCGCGTCATTGAATATGCGGAACGCACTATGGATGATATCGTCAACGCCTATGTTAATCCTGAACTTCCACCTGAAGAATGGAACCTGCCGATGATGGTGAAGAAAGTCAAAGAATTTGTAAATCTCTTGCAAGACCTTGAACCAGAGCAGCTTGATGATATGTTTTTGCCTGAGATGCAAGCCTTCCTGCGCGAAGAAGTCCGCCGTGCCTATGAAATCAAAGAATCACAGGTGGAATCCTTGCAAGCTGGTTTGATGCGTCAAGCTGAACGTTTCTTTATCTTGCAACGCATTGATACGCTTTGGCGCGATCATTTGCAAGCAATGGAAGCTTTGCGCGAGTCGGTGGGCTTACGCGGCTATGGACAAAAAGATCCATTGATCGAATATAAGAGCGAGGGTTACGAAATCTTCTTAGACATGATGACGCAAATCCGCCGTGATGTTGTTTACTCGCTATTCGAGTTTGATCCGCGTCCTCAACCACAACAGTCAGGTGCGATCGAAGCCGAGTTTGTCTAAATTAATCCTACAAAAAGGATTTGATTTGCGTGGCACTGGACGAATAATTCGTGATGAATCCGTAAATCTTTGCAATGATGCTTTACAGCCTCATTGCAAAGATTTACAGAATTTGACTTATATCTTTATATACCTAAGGTGATTTCTTGAAAATAATATACCTGTGTAGCGCAAGCGTCTCGCTTGCTTTATGGTTCGGCAGGCAGGATGCCTGCGCTACAGTAGGTAATTTTATTTCTAGAAATCACCTAATTATCAGACCAGTGCCATCAACTTGTTGCACATAACATCAGTTATTTAGCTTCTAACAAATTTGGAACATTATCCAGACATATTTTCAAGAAAATAATTTATTAATTAAGTAAATCTAAGTCATGGGCTTTTCACCTTTGGTTTTATGTCAATTGGACAAGAATGAGGCTAACCTTATTGTTTCTAGATGTATAGGAGAATTTAGTTGGATTATTGCTTTCTTCTACGGTGAACACATAGAAAATTCACCTGCTTCTATAAATAAAATAAAAAGTAGTATTCCTGATTTAGCTTCTATTTCTAATGAAAAAATACTTTTCCTTGACTTTCTACCCTCTAATGAAGAATTTCGAGCTTATCTTTATTCAAAATGGAGAGAGCAGTGTCCTTCACAAATCCCCAATTACTCAATTTCGTTGATGCAGCAATGTTTTGAACTTGGTTTAACTGATCAGAAACGTATAGTATTAGAACAACTTTTTTACCAAAGTATTTTTCAAAATACCGAAGAATTCTTACCATGTATGCTGGTAATTAATACACGATACAAATATCTTGTCAAGCGAAATTTTATACGGAATGATTTAGATTCAAACTTGTTAGAAAACATTTTGACAGGTATATCGATGATTGATTCTCAAAACGAAGAATTTTTTTGTAATAAATCGAGAGTTGCAGAATTTTTAAAACCAAATGGTTTTACTAATAGGGATTCTATAGTTTCGTCATCGTTAGCCTGTGATTTAGATGTAGCTATAGCAAACTTTCTTGATAAGTCTGAAGATCTTCTCTTGTCTATAGATCCTCAAATTACAGGAAATCTTAGTAGATTTGAGGGATTAAAAACAACAAAAAAATTTGAAGAATCTTTCTCTATGCTCGAAGATTATCTAAAAAGGTTGACAGAAAAAGCAATTAGAAATTTAATAAATGGAAGCTTTTCAGGAATCAAGTTAAAGAAAATTACATTGTCTAATCAAGTATCATTTTATAGAATGAGAATTAATGAAAAGTATAGAATTCACTTTCAAGGAACACCATATGACCCTATACTTATAAATATTGGTTCACACAAACTATATGAGTTTGGTTATGTAATTG
>JAJAZG010000467.1 GCA_026785865.1 Pseudanabaena sp. CAN_BIN31 | reverse complement strand
ATTTTTATACTTTTTTTTTTAGTTTTTTTTATAGTTTTTTTATTCGTTTCTTTATTCGGTTTTTTTTGCGGTTCGTTTTGCGGTGCTTTTGGCGGTGCTTTTGGGGTGGCGTTTGGCGTGGCGTTTGGCGTGGCGGTTGGCGTGGCGGTTGACGTGGCGGTTGGCGTAAGTTGGATTTTAGGCGTGTTAAGAGTTTATTTTTGGGTTCCAGAAGTTCTTTGGACGATCCTTTTGTGGCTATTTGCACCGAGGCACAAACTGGCTTCCTACCTCACCCTATTACCACCCTATTTTGATGAAGAAACATTTTTACCCTTACCCTTCGCCGATGCAATTTTAGTTGAAGCCTATAAACAAAGCCCCGATCGCGTCCAAGCAACTCTCGACTATTTGCTCACCTCCACCAAACAGCAAAAATTAGCCGCTACCGTCATGCTGCAAATTTCCGCCGATAGCCTGATCCAATGCCAAACCCTTAACGACATTACTGCCACTGTCATCGCCCTCGATTGGATTCCCAATTCACCACAAGTCGGCGACAGCCTACCCACCCTTCTCGAAATCGCCCAAGACGTGCGCTCAGCCAATGAAGCCTCATCCGCCTATCGCCAAAGCGAAGCCCTCAACAAACCGATCCAACGCCTCGATCGCCTCAAAAAAACGATCGCCCTCGATCGTGCCGCCACCCGATCTTTGCCAGCATCAGCCAAAAATGGCTAGACATCCTCACCACCGCCCAACAAACCCTCCGTGCCAACATCTCCCGCGATGCCGAAATTCCTGAAGCCTATATCGCAGGATCATCCCTCGATCCTGACAGCGCCAAGGAGCTATTCAAAGGACGTAGCGAACTCATGCGCGAAATCGAACGGCTCAGCATCGCTCCCCAACCACCTGTCCTCCTACTCTACGGCGGCAGACGCTCTGGCAAAACCTCCCTGCTCAAATATCTACCCAAGCAACTTCCTTCCGATATCATTCCCCTAGCCATTGACCTCCAAGGCAGCGCCTCCAGCACCACCCTCTATGGAGTCGCCCGTTTCCTCGCCGAAGAAACCATCAGAGTCGCCCAACGTAGCCGCAATCTTAAACTTCCCGCCATCGAACTCGACGACTTCGAGCGCGATCCCTTTCCCGCCCTGCAACGTTGGATGGACAGCGCCGAACAAAGCGTCAAAGGTAAACGTTTTCTCTGGTGCTTAGATGAATACGAACGCCTGAGCGAAGTCGTTGCTGTCACCAACAGCCGCGCCCCGCTTAACTTCTTGCGCCACATTATCCAACATCGCCAGCAATGGATTCTCCTCTTTAGCGGCTTTCGCACTATTGAGGAACTCGAACCCTATTGGAGCGATTATCTGATCAATACCCAATCCATGCGTGTCTCCTATCTCCACCCCACCGAAGCCCGTGAACTGATCACCAATCCCATTCCCAACTTTCCCGATATCTACAGCCCCGAAGCGATCGATCGCATTCTCTTTCTCACCCATTGCCAGCCTTACCTTGTTCAGCTTATCTGCTTGTGCGTCGTCACCCGCCTCAATATCGAAAAACGCCGCCTCGCGATCGTCGATGATATTGACGCAGTCATTCCCAAAGCCTTTGAAGTCGGCACACAATACTTCCGCGAATTTTGGTTAGAATCCCTATCCGAGCAAGAACGCAATTTATTGACGCAACTACTCCAAAATGTCAAACCATCACCAAGTGATCGCCCCATTCTCAAAAAACTATGCGATCGGGAGATTCTCTTCGACAATGAACCCGAAAATTATCCCTTCCAAGTCCCTCTTATCGGCTTGTATATAAAAAACGCGATCGGTGATTCTTAATAACCGATGTTTTGTAGAAGTCCTGAAATAAATGAATTTTCCCGAAATTATTGGGCTAGATTACGCCTCCATAAATTGCGACTTTTTCATCACTAATCCAAGCCCAAAGTTGATCACCATAGGAAAAGTGCCACCACTCATTAGGATGTCGTTGAAATCCACTATGGATCATGACTTGGTTTAATAATTGGCGATCGCAATGAAACTCTATCTCTAGCGCATCACGAGAATTTACAAAATAATTAGGGAAAGAGCGATCGCTAATCTCATCAATTGGCGAACCCATATTAATTTCTTGCCCCTCAGTATCAAATAAAGTTACATCGATCGCAGCACCCGTACTGTGAGGCGGTGGAGTTTTCGGATCATGGCTAGGAATCGCCCAAAACTTCATCACTTCTGACATAAGCGAATTTTTTTGATCTTCAGTAAGAGATTGGATTTCTAAGCCTTTACTTTCAGCAAACTGCGCGAAACTATAATCCACCATAAACTGTTGAACCGCGATCGGGCGATAGGCATCAAAAATTGCGATTTGCCAATTCGGGCGAATAGTTTCTAAGTAAGCTTGCGATCGCCTTAATCTTT
Source organism: Pseudanabaena sp. CAN_BIN31 (assembly GCA_026785865.1). Classification (GTDB taxonomy): domain Bacteria; phylum Cyanobacteriota; class Cyanobacteriia; order Pseudanabaenales; family Pseudanabaenaceae; genus Pseudanabaena. The sequence goes on along the minus strand of JAJAZG010000467.1, from coordinate 657 downwards.
CTAAAATTCCTTGGCGCACAAAAAATGGACTGCGATCGCCATAGGGTGCGCCTAAAGTCACATAAGCATGAGGCTCAATTTTAATAATGTCATCGGCGATCGCTACAAGCGGCTCACCACATTCTGCGATCGGGATACTTTGATAGGGCTTGGACATGACTTAAGGTAATTATTGCTGATGGCGCTATAAAGTTTAGAGAAAATGAAAGAAATTAAATGTAAGGCAATATGTGTATTTATTCATGAGGGTTATCAACAGTTGACATAATACCTAGCTATACTTAGATTTAAGCCATATAAATCTGATAAAATCTATGGATAGCCTGATTGGCGAAAAGTCGATAGAATAAATAGATAATTTAAGTAATTCTGATGTTATTAGGATTTAAAACGCAACTAAAACTCAATAACAAACAGCGAACCATGTTAGCAAAACATGCTGGTGTGGCTCGTCATGCTTGGAATTGGGGATTATCCGCGACTAAATTCATTCTTGACCATAACAAGGCAAATCCTGATAGCAAGTTTAAATTTCCTTCAGCAATTGACTTGCACAAGCTATTAGTCAAGTTAGTTAAGCCCGAAAACCCTTGGTACTATGAAGTGTCAAAGTCCTCGCCTCAATTTGCTTTGAGAGATTTGCGGACTGCATGGGAT
>JAJAZG010000466.1 GCA_026785865.1 Pseudanabaena sp. CAN_BIN31 | reverse complement strand
TATCGGGTGCGATCGCATCAATATGAAAATTTGGATCTTGGTTGCCACGAATCAGCTTACTGGTATGCTCAATCGTGGTCAAATTTCGCAGTCCCAAAAAGTCCATCTTCAACAAGCCGAGGGATTCCAAATCCTCCATCGTGTATTGCGTCACCACCTGTCCTTCATTACTGCGTTGCAACGGCACGACTTCATCCAACGGGAACGGCGAAATCACCCCACCCGCCGCGTGAACGCCTGAACTTTTGTTCACGCCTTCGATCCGCATCGCCATGTCTAGCCATTCAAATACTTTCGGGTCATCTCTGTAGCGATCGCGAAATTCTGGTGCTGGCGAAGTTTCTGAAATCATCACCTTTAACTTGGCAGGTTTACCACGCGAAACGGGAATCATCTTCGCCATTTTGTCAGATTCACTATAGGAGACATCTAGCACCCGTGCCACATCCTTAAGAACCGCTTTAGAAGTCAAACGGTTAAAGGTGACTATCTGGGCGACTCGCTCCTGTCCATAGCGTTGTGTTACATATTCAATAAGTTCGCTACGATGATCGATACAGAAGTCGGTATCAATATCAGGCATTGACTTCCGTTCGGGATTGAGAAATCTCTCAAATAGAAGTCCGTGATGGATCGGGTCAATATTTGTGATTCCTAAAGAATAAGCAACTAACGAACCCGCCGCACTTCCGCGCCCTGGCCCCACAGGGATCTTTTTGTCTCTAGCATATTTGATGTAATCCCAAACTACGAGAAAATAAGTCGCAAATCCCATTTGCATGATGATTCCCAACTCAAATCGTAAGCGCTCTTGATATTCCGCCGAAATTTCAGCATGGGTTTTCGCATTAAATCTTTGCAGCAAACCTTGCCATGTAACTTCTTCAAAATAAGTATCCGCAGTATGCCCTTCAGGAATGGGATAATCAGCCGCACGGGGATCGCGCATCAAGTCATAGGGTTTGACTTTAGCGGCGGCGTGGAGAGTATTTGCAAGCGCTTCTTCGATCACATGATCTTCCAAATGATCGCGAAATAGCCGTCTCATCTCATCATATGATTTGAAGTATTCCATGCCGCTATATCGCAGACGTTTCTCATCAGAAATTAGCTTCCCTGTTTGGATGCAGAGCAGCGCATCGTGAGCTTCTACATCCATGCAAGAGGTAAAGTGAGAATCATTTGTCGCAATCACTCTAATGTCTAATTCTTTGGCAATCTTGCAAATTTCCACATTCACAACTCGATCTTCAGGATAGCCATGATCTTGAATTTCTAGATAATAATCATCGCCAAAATGTTCTTTATACCAAGCCGCCACTTCCCTCGCTAGTTTTGGATCGCGGTTCATGATTGCTTGAGGAACTTCTCCTGCCAAGCATCCCGAAGTGATCATTAATCCTTCTTTGTATTGCAATAAATAATCTTTATTAATGCAAGGACGCGCAAAAATTCCCTTCCCTTGAAATCCTTCTAGATGAGAGATAGAAGTGAGTTTAACCAGATTTCGATATCCCTGAGTATCTTTAGCGAGAACGCATTGATGATATTTTTTCTTTTTTTCTTCTCTTTTATATTGGATGGTAATGTCGCCGTTCAAGACATACATTTCATTGCCAATGATTGGCTTGATCCCCTTAGATTTGCAGACCTTGATTAACTCGATCGCTCCATACATGACACCATGATCGGTTAAGGCGATCGCAGGCATTCCCAATTCCACGGCGCGGTTAACCATATCAGGAATTTGGCTTGCCCCATCGAGCAAACTATATTCAGTATGAACGTGCAGCCCAACAAATCCAGTCATGGCGATCTCAAAAGTCAAATCTAGACATCTAGATTAACACGGCAATAAAACCAGAATCTCAAAAGCTGTGGCGCACGCTGCGCGTGCACCACAGCTTTTAAGATTTTTACGAAGTTCTAGTGGCTTAGCTCTTGCTGGACTCAGGCATAAGTAGACGCATTGCCATAATGGCGAACAAGGCTGAGGCGATCGCCTTTAATAATCTTGTTGGCAAAAGTACGGAGATGCTGTCTCCAAGAAATACCCCAATCGAACTGGCGACTAATAGGGCGGCGGCTGAGCCGATAAAAACAAATTTTGGAGCTGTAGAGCTACCACTTAAACTAAGAGTTGCTAGTTGGCTTTTGTCGCCCAACTCTGACAAAAAAATGGTACCAAAGCTGAGAAATAATAGTTGCCAGTCCATACTTAATCCTTTTTTTAATCTTTTTGAACAGGCAAGGGGGTTAAGCCCCTTGTTCAGGCTATTAACTTATTTTTACAAGCTGCCTAACGGATGCTTAAATGATCGCTTCCCACAGGAGGCTAAGCGACAAAATCAGAAAACTTAAACCAGCTAAAGTGTTTAACAAACTTGGTGAGAAGGTCTTGGCTAGCCATTTACCTGCGATTACGCCTAATAAGCTCGTTGAGACTAAGGCGATCGCGGCTCCTGCAAATACAATCCAAGGCTGATGTGATTGTGCGGAAATCATCAAGACACTTAGCTGAGTTTTGTCGCCAAGCTCAGCAAGAAATACGGTGATAAAAGTGGTGATGACAATTTGCCAATGCTCAGACTTTGTCTGAGCTTTTACTGGTAATGTCGTTTGTACTTGGGCTTGTTCAAGCTTCTGGGTTTTCGGTTCAGGATTTACAGACATCATTTATGAACGCTATTCAATCTTTTCATAATCTTTTCATAGTCTAAACTATAAACCAAAAAATGTAAGTAGCTACTCTCTTCCCAGTGAAAGATTAGACGTTGCGGCTCTCCGCGCCGCAACGTCTAATCTTTTGGTTCACTTCACAATTTCATTGCGATCGCTATCTCGCCAAGGTGTTTCTGCAAAACTCGCGATCGGTGACTTGGACAAACCCCATTTCGCGACTAGATTTTGTAATACGCGATCTTGCGATCGGTGAAAGGCCTCGATATTGCCATCACCACGATTGATGATCGCGAACCAAATTACACCATGCTGTTCCGTTTGGACAACTCCTGCTAAAGCACTGACATCGGAGAGAGTGCCAGTTTTGACGATCGCCCCTTTCGGCATTTTTCGATCCTCGATCGTGCCGCAGTTGCAATCACTGATTGGGAAAAGATCGGCTAGGGTTAAGCCCTCCACCTGAGCGCGATTATGTACTGCCATCAGAATTGCGACAGTGGCGCGAGGAGAAATTTGATTGGCTTGCCCCAACCCTGAACCATTAATTAATTTTATTTCTGAAAGCGGAATATCTGTGGCTTTAGCTGCGATCGCCGCCACTTGTCTGCCGCCGCCCAGTTGCCAAGCTAGCATCTCCGACATCTCATTATTACTAAAGGTATTCATGCGCTTAAGGATCTGCCAAAGCGGTAATGACGCATGACGAATTAATAATTTTCTAGTAGAAACATTTGCTACGGCAAGATTTGGCACAGTCCGCACATTGCCAAGAATTACCAGTTGTGGTTTGGGCGTTCCCACAGGCATCGTTGCAAATTGATCGGCAACTTCACCCTGCCATCGGCTGCTATCAAAGGCTAGGCGCAACGAGTTAGCGGCTTCTTGTGGATTAGTCTCGAAGTTCATCGCAAATTTGCCTGTAACGATCAGGTTGCCTTGAACGCGCTTAATCCCTAGCTGATTGAGTTTATTGCCAAGGGCGATCGCCTCTTCCCACACAAAAAACGGATCGCCATTCCCCTCAATAATTAGATCGCCATTGAGGTTGTCACCCGTGAGATTGCCTGTGTTACTGATATTCGTAATAAAGCGATAGTTCGATCCCCATGTTTGCAAAGCTGCCAAAGTGGTGACAATTTTGGTAAGTGAGGCTGCTGGCAATGGGCGACTCGATAAATTACCTGAGGCGATCGCCCCATCATGGGACTGAATCCAAACACCTTGATTGGGATCGCTTAGCCCTGCTTGACTGAGTTCACTTAGCATTGTGGCAATCGCCTGCTTAGCCACGGGATCGGGAGCGATCGCTTCTGGCGCTAAAACAGGACGGGTAGCATAGCTCATCACCGTTCGCGGCACTGTGGCGACCTCACGACCATCAAGGGCTTGGGTCGAGACTGATAACAGCAAAGCGCCAACTAGACTCCACATTGTCATGAGAAAAAACCAAACTAAAAATATATGAGCTGATACAACTTCAACAGGCAAGGGGCTTAAGCCCCTTGTTAATTGTGAGTAACTTATTTTTACAAGCTGTGCTGTAACACCAGCACAGATATTCTAGTCGTGAAACAGCGCTTTTTCCAGTTGTTGCAAGGCTATTGCTAGATCGTCATTGATAATTGTGATGTTAAATTCGTTTGCGGCGGCTATTTCTAGTTTGGCATGGTGTAACCGTTTCGTAATTTGTGCTTCGCTATCAGTGCTGCGATCGCGCAAACGGCTTTCCAAAATTTCCATTGAAGGTGGAGCAATAAAAATTCGCTGGGCATCGGGAAAAGATTGCGCCACTTGTCGCGCCCCTTCCAGTTCGATTTCTAATATGACAATTTTCCCCAAAGCGATCGCCTGATCAATTGGTTGACGCGGCGTGCCGTAGAGATTTCCTGCATATTCTGCCGATTCGAGAAACTCGCCTGCATCGCGTTTCTGTTCAAATTCAGCGCGATCCCAAAAGAAATATTCTCGACCATGTTCTTCACCTGTTCGGGGCGATCGCGTGGTTGCCGAGATCGAAAAAATCAGGCGATCGGGATAGCGCTCCAGTAATTTCTGTAATAGAGTGCCTTTCCCGACTCCACTTGGTCCTGTGACAACAATTAACTTACCTGCGCTCACCGTTTCTTAAATTCCTATAAAATTGGTAGGGGTTTGGGCTTTATTAAGGCGCAAATCAATTTGAAAATTCTCGCTTAAGTAGATACTCGCTTCCCAGTGAAAGATTAGACGTCGCGGAGCGCCGCAACGCTAATTCTTGGTTTATAATGTCTGTTTCTATACTGCGAAGGGAGTAGGCATAACAAAACCCAAAAAGCTGTGGCGCACGCTGCG
>JAJAZG010000465.1 GCA_026785865.1 Pseudanabaena sp. CAN_BIN31 | reverse complement strand
GGCGATTCCTTTCCCTTCGGGTTTGACGCTAAGCGAATTGGGAATATTACCCTGAATAATTCCTGCTTTGATCGCTTGTCCATTGCTGCTAATCATGCGATCGCCTTGCATTTCCCATGCACCGTAACTAGCGATCGCTACTAAAAGAGATATAGCCGCGATCGCATAGCGTCGTCTTTCCTGCCAAGTTTTATGCAATAAGATTTCCGCTAATAATCCATTGATCGCCACGATCGCCGTCGTCATCGTTTGCTGTCCAGAAAGGCGGCTAATTTGCAACATCAGCAAATCATGGGGACTTTGGGTATAGGCGATCGCTGTCCAATAAAGGGGGCCCCAACTCCAAACAATTTCTAATCCACTAAACATCGCACAAGCAATAATTACGCGACTGGTTACATTTAGTCGCTGTGTGAGCAATGACATCCCGCCCGCCCACAAGCCAGACAATACGGCTCCCCATGCCGTAATCAGCACCCAAATCAATGTGGCAATCCAAAAACTCGTCCACCAAGGTACGCCCATCCATTCCATTGGATGCACGCTAGTAATCCAAAATAGCGCCATACCGTGATAGCAAAATCCCCACATTGCTCCCATGGCGATCGCCTCTTTGACTTTGAGCTTTTGAGCAAGCATCCAGAGAGGTATCAGGGCGACCCACGCTAGCCACCATTGACTAAATGGATCGGGAGTTAGTCCCATCAGCACACCACCAAGGGCGGCAAATAGGAGATTTCGCAGGTTTCGCATAGAAAAGCCAAGTAGTTTTTGTATTATGACACAGAGATTTTGATGATCTTGACATACTCTCTTCCCAGTGAAAGATTAGACGGTGCACTTGCGCCACAGCTTTTTTGGTTTTGGTTTTACGCCTACCTACTTAGAACCTGCTAGGATCGGAAACAAAACCTAAGATGTATTGAAAATTTCATCAATTATATTTTATTCAATCAGTTGAGATGACTTCAATGAATCTGGAGATTTATAGCAGCAGGTAGAATTGTATGGAATTTTTGATTTTTTTTGCAGTTCTCTGGGTACTTTGGTCGATGAGTTCCCGACGCTGGAAACGGCAAATTATATACCCATTGGCGATTATGGGGTTGGTTTATGCCTTCCTAACCTCTCAATTCATGCTCACTTTGGCAAGCCAAGGTTTAATGTCTACCCTGCCCCAAGATTCTGGAGAAAGGACTGATGCAATTGTTGTTTTGGGGCGTGGTGAGCCATTTCGTTCTAAGCGAGTAGAATTGGCTGCCGAACTCTGGCAATCGCAGCGAGCATCAACAATTTTTGTCAGTGGGATGTTAGATGCTGAGGAGATGATTGCAGAACTGCATGAACAAGGAATTCCTAAAAGTCAATTGAGTGGCGAACGATGCTCACAAACAACGGAAGAAAATGCACAATTTACATCGGCTGTACTTCGTCAGCAAGGAATTAAGAAGATTTTATTGTTGACTGATGTTCCTCACATGTTGCGATCGCAGATCTTATTCCAAAATTTTGGGTTTACAGTTATTCCTCGCCCGATCGCTTTGCCCGTAAGTTGGAGTACAACTAGGCAACTAAGTATCGTGCTGCGAGAATATGCTGGTTTAATCGGTTATCATTGGCAAAGTCGCTTGCGCCAACGCACCCAAGAAGAAATCGATCGTCCATCTGAAAAAGTTACCTATCGACTAAAGGCTTGGAATTGTCAGGTTCAAAAAATATCGGACTCGAATTAATTTAGGATTATGTTTCAACCAAAAGCAGAAATTATTGCTGATAGTGTCAATGCGATCGGCGATCGCCTGACGACATTTGTGCTGACTTATCATCGCATGATTCACTCAGAGTTTATGACCCATAGGATGCTCAGTAAAAATAGCAGCAGCAGCCGCGCAATTCCTGTGGAGAAGATGATCAAACTTGTCGAAAGTCAAGAAGTCTATCCATTGCATTGGGGAAAAAATCAAAAGGGAATGTCTGCTCAAACAGAAGTTACTGAGGATGAAATCAAGGCAGCATCGGAAGTCTGGCAAGAAGCTAGAAACGATGCAATTCGTCATGCGCGGCGGTTGATCGAAATCGGCATTCATAAACAAGTTGTCAATCGACTTCTAGAACCTTTTTCGACGATTACTGTGATTTGTTCAGGAACAGAATACAAAAATTTCTTTGAACAACGCTGTCATCCTGACGCTCAGCCCGAAATTCAAGCTTTAGCGCAGAAGATGAAATTTGCCTATGATGCTAGTCAACCAAAGCAATTAGCTAAAGGCGAATGGCACTTACCACTAATTAATCAAGATGATATTAATGAGATTGATGATATTCATGAATTGATTAAAGTTGCCGTAGGACGCTGTGCTAGGGTTAGCTATCTCAATCACGATGGTGTTCGCAACCTTGCCGATGATGTGAAATTACACGATCGCCTATTAACTTCTAAACCTGCTCACCTGTCACCCTTCGAGCATGTGGCGATCGCTCTTCCTAATTCCGAACAACGGGCTAACTTTACAGGATTTCAATCCTATCGATTTGATGTGGAACGAAATAAGCTGTAAAAATGTCAAGCAAAAAACTGTACAAAGCTACTAAAAGAGGATTTGCGCGATCGCTATCTCCTATTTTTTTGAGTGCTTGCTTAATTGTTAAAAATGAAGAACAGCGATTATCGCAATGTTTAGATAGTTTAAAAATACTTGCCGATGAAATTATTGTTGTCGATACAGGATCGAGCGATCGCACAGTGGTGATCGCTAAAAAATATCAGGCAAAAGTATTTAACTTTACATGGTGTGATGATTTCTCGCGGGTGCGAAACTATGCGATCGCACAGGCTAGAGGCGCATGGATATTGGTTATTGATGCTGATGAAATTTTGGCAGAAGGCGCGATCGCCACTTTGCAAAAAGTGATGCAGCGTGATGATTGCATTGCGGCTAATCTTTTACGCATTGAAATCGGCGCAAAGCAAACTCCCTATTCCCTAGTATTACGCCTATTTCGGAACCATCCTGCGATCGCTTTTACTGGCATCTACCACGAATCCATCGATCAAAGTGTGACGGCTTTGCAAGCGAAAGAATCTCATTGGCGAGTTCTTAATGTGGAAGTTCCAGTTCTGTCACATTATGGCTATACGGATAGTGAAATCAAATTTAAACAGAAGCATGAATTTGCGAAGCGCTTAATGCATAAACATTTAGAAGTGTTTCCCGAAGATAGTTATATGCTTAATAAATTGGGAGCCTTGTATATTGATAGCGATCGCGCTTTGGGGATGGAGCTATTACAGAAGGGATTGTCATTAATTGACGTTACGGAGCAACAGAATTTAACGCATTGTGAGTTGTATTTCCATTTGGGGCTTGTCCATACAAAAAATGGCGACTTGGAATTAGCGAAGAATGCCTATATTCAAGCGATCGCTTTAGAAATACCAGAAATTTTTAAACTTTCAGCATATTTAAATCTAGGAAATATCTATCAAGAACTTAATCAAGAAGAAGCGATCGTCACTTTTGAAATGGTGACTAAAATTGCGCCAGATTTCGCTCAAGGTTATTTTAATCTAGGAATTGCGCTCAAAACATCAGGGCAATTTATTGAGGCGATCGCTGCTTATCAGAAAGCGATCGTACTTGAGCCAAATTATGCCGAAGCACATCAAAATCTGGGTGTTGTTCTCATTAAGATTGGTTGTTTAAGAGAAGCGATCGTTGCTTTTCAAGTCGCAATTAAACTTTATGAACAACAAAATAATTACCAAGCTGCGGAAATTTTGCGATCGGTTTTACAAGAATTTGGATAGGGACAATTCATGAACTACTCCTATGTGAATTTGCCAAATATTTGATTTGTTCGCCAAGATTTTTGGCTAAAATTGCGCGGTTAGGACAGATAGACAGCCCTGCATTTCGCAACCCTTCAGCCGCCCATGTATTACAATTAAATGCTGCAATATATCTTGGTACAGCCGCATAAAAATTACTGATTCCATATTGACCTTTGCCAATCGCAGGTATACGATCGCCCCTTTTATTCATAGAAAAAGTCTGTTTCACATAAGTAAACAAATTTTGAAATCCTGCCTCAGATAATTCGATTTTAAAAACTGGAACTTGGAAAAACTTCTCAGGTATTTCAGCAAAACTTGTCACATGCATAACACTATCTGATGGAACAAAAATCGTGCGAAGCATCGAAAGAATTGATTTATCTCCAGCAAAATAAAACTGGCGATCGCCCCAACCAACTTCAACATAGGGTGCATCTTTCCATTTTTCTGCACCAAAAGATTCTAAATCTTTTTGCGCCCACGCTAAACCCGAATGCCAATCATGCTGCACAAAATAAATCGTGCGAGTTTTGCTATTGAGAGTAGGTGGATATAAGCCCACGGTTGGACTAGGACAATAGAGAAAATAGCTAGCGATCGCGATCACAATTCCTAGTAATATCCCTAAAAATATTGTGATATTTTGTTTGCGTGTCACTCGTAGTTTTAGAATTATTTAATTTTAGTTAACCATTAAAAAGGTTTCCAATCGGGCGATCGCAACATTTTAAAATGTTCAAGGCGATACTGGAAGTAACTATGATCGAGTTTGCTGTGATTATGCACGATCGCCGATTTGACACTGATTGCCCATGACCAGACCTGTGCGACTTGCATTAAGGGCTGCATACATCTTAATTCAATCTCTCGAAGAGGCTGAACTGACTGATAACCATGTAAAAAAGCTTTGCGAACGCTGGGACTGATACCTGCCTGCAAAGTGACTTGCAAGAACTTGGCAATATCAAACGATCGCCAGCCATAACCACATTGATCGAAATCAAATAGGGTGATCTCATTGGCTTCTGTAAAATGCACATTGCCGCTATGTGGATCGCCCCAACAGACACTCCAGAGCGGAAATTCTTTAGGTAAATGTCTAATTTGTTCTTTAATCTGCGCGATCGCCCCATTCATATATGATCGCGTAGAATCATTAAAAAACGGCGATAGATCACGGAGAGAATCATCTAATAAATAGTTAATCGTCAAATGCGGACGATCGGCTTGGCACTGAAAGTTTTGAGCAGCGGTATGTAGTCTAGCTAGGGTTTCACCCAATCTTTGCGCCTGAGCTTTATTGAGATCGCCAACTGCGACTTGACCTTTAGCATAGGTGAATAGAGAAGCATAGCGTTTACCTTCAGAAGCCGAAATTTCGATCGCTAGTTCTCCATCGTAAGTTGCGAGTGGATGTGCTACGGGAATATAATTTTTATGTAGAAATGCTAATAGCTCTAATTCAAATTCAATCTCGGCTTTAGAACGCCAATGGGCATGAGAAACTCGCAACACATAGCGGCGATCGCCTGCTTCTACCAAATAAATATCACTCAACCCGCGCATCCAAAATACGCAACTCGTAATTTCACCTACGGCATAGCGCGACAAGATCCGATCAACCAATGCTTGTGGCGCAAGGGTGGAGTAGGTAATCGGAAAGTGTTGGTAAGACATACTCTGAATGTACTTTAAAGACCAATCAGCGACAGGCATGGCGGGATCAATAAGTTTGTGAATTTTTGGACTTAACCACATATATCGCAGAGCAGGGATCAAAAGTGTTTGCCAAAAACCAAAAGTCATTTTTTGTTATGTAGGCAAGCATAATTAAACCCAAAACCCAAAAAGGTGGTAGCG
>JAJAZG010000464.1 GCA_026785865.1 Pseudanabaena sp. CAN_BIN31 | reverse complement strand
GGATAGAGTGCATACACCATGAACCGATTGGCAGCATAGATTGTTTCTTCATTCTGTAAGTTAACTATAACTAGCTTGTCGTGGACTTCTGCACAGTTTTGAATCTGTCTTTTAGAAATTTCCTGCTGCATAAAATAGAGATCTACACGCTCCTTTACATTTGGAAGTTCCATGATTTCTTCAATAGTCATGCTCCGACAAGCCTCTACCAATTCCATCATCAATGCATAGTTGGAGATCGTAAACTCACGAAATCTTCCTAATCCTGTCCGAGAATCCATCAAAAAGCTCAATAATACCCAGCCTTGCGGATGGAGAATGTCATCAAGATCAAATTGAGCAGAATCACATTTGTCCACCGCTTGCATCATTGCTTGCGAAATCTGAGGAAACTTTAACTTGCCACCATAGTAGTTGTAGACAACTCTTGCCGCCGATGGTGCTTCTCCTTCGATAATATGATTTTCAGGAGTATCATAAATTCGCATCGTCTCACTCGTGTGGTGATCGAAGATTAAATGTGCACCTTCTATATATGGCAAGTTGGTCAAAATATCGCGATCGCATACTTCCACCTTACCGTCCTGCACATCTTTAGGATGCACAAATAGGATCTCGTCGATCATGTCAAGTTCTTTAAGCAATACGGCACTAACAACACCGTCAAAGTCACTACGGGTAATTAATCGATATTTTTTGGTTGCGGCTGACATAAGCAGAGACTCTTGATAATATTGCAAATATGACGATTCTGTTCATAACTATAGCGCTTTGCGCTCTAGCTATTAAAATCCGCGCACATCTTGCGGTAAAAAAGCGCGATCGCTTGGCAACATCGCCACAGGCTCAGTTAGTAAAAAGTCTCCTTTTACAATCCAGCTTTTGAGAGTCTTAGCCGCTTCTTCTGACAAATGCAAACTTGCTAGAGGCGCAGTCCGCACTGTTTCTCCTGCGATCGTGATTTTGCCAGACTTGAGTTGAGCATAGGAAACAGAACCAAAAATCGGGCGCACTCGTCGAGGAATCGAAAAATCGATTACGGGTGCAACTAGCTCTTCATCTAGCACTGCGGCTCTAGCGACTACTTCTTCATTAATTACAGGAAGCGGCACAGCCACACCCATCATCAGGGATGCTCCATAATTACGGAAGTAGCAGCCGCGCACCCATTCAGGAGTCATTTGCTTCGCATCCCCAATTAGCGCCAGAGTCGCCGCAGGTCCAATAGGCGTGCGATTTTCTAAGCGCTTTTGTAATGGGAAATGTTGTGTTCCTTCCCAAGCTACATAGCCAATCCCACCGCCCATAAAGATGCGTGTGCCAATGCCAATCAATTGCAAATCAGGATCATTCCACAAAGGCGAAATCGCGCCTGGGTTAGAATATACGGCATTGCCTAGTCGTGGCTGAAGGGGACCTAAATAAGTGTAGAGAGTATCTTCGCCGCCATTAACACCGACAATAAAATTCTGGTAAAGATTGCGAGGATTAAATAGATAGAATTGATTAATAGAATCTTTAGTAATCGTCGTTTCAAAATTGGCGCGAGGGTAGCAATCATTCGGATGCCCGATCGCTTTAAAATTTACGGTCTTACCTGCGATCAAATCAGCGATCACATGACCACCACCCCGAAATTGCGGAGCTTCATCGCTGGGATCAGCTTCTTGGGTTGCACCCAAATAAATATCGACTGCCCCAAATCCTGCGTAGGCAGGTACACCATCGATCCAGCAAGTCCGAATCTTGATCGGTGGATCGGTATGTCCTAAATTAATAATTGCCCCCGATGACTCCATCGGCTCGAACGTGCCTGTGACAATCACATCCACTTGTTTCGCCGCTTGCGTTACGCCAACTTCAGAGACAAGGGCTTTGAGTTCGGTAGCGGTAAGGACTTTAGCCTTGCCAGCTTTGATTTTGTCGTTAATATCGGCGATCGTTTGGGGCATAGGAGTTGGCTAAATGGCAGTCATCTAGCAATATAGCGCTTTATGAGGGCTTTCTAGTAGCTTTTTTGTCTACGAACTAATCTAAACGCAAGAGCGATCGCATCACATTTACCCACAGCGCGATCGCACCTTATCCTCACTCTGACAACCAATCAAACAAATTCTTTACGGTTAGATTTATCTCTTTGGTAAATACTGGTATGGGTAAAACTTGGTCTGGTTCATCAAACACTTCAGTTTCTTGTTTCGGACGATAGATAAATATAGCTCTATCATCTGGATCGATTAACCAACCCATCTCAGTCCCGAACTTGAGGCAATGTAGAATATTTTTGGTTGCTTTTGCTTGGCTTTGATTGGGAGATAGAATTTCAATTGTCCAATCAGGTGCATTAGAGAATATATTAGCAATTTCTCCATTCTCATCGCGAGGAATGCGACTCCAAATAAAGACAGAAATAATCGAAATACATGACGCATCGATAGACTCGATTAAGCTCTTGCCATCCGATGTTGAGCCACTGGTAATGATCCCTTTCTACGTCGAAGATTAGTTGTACTTCAACTTCTTCATTTGATATATCGCCACTGACATATCGAGTTAAGAGATTTTGAATATATTCGCGATATTTGCTTACTTTATCCATTTTACGATTTCCTCATTTACAGAATTATATACAACTAGTAAAATCTGATAGCGTTGCACGGCGGTTTGGGTAAACTCAAGCTGAAAGAAAGTTTGATATACATCCAATGGTACTGCTAAATAGAGATCGCGATCGCTTTCAAGCTGCAAGAGGAGACAAGTAATATTCGTGTATTAATGGGACGTTATGAGTCTGTGCCGATGTCATTTGCAGATGCTTGTTTGGTGAGGATGTCTGAGCAAATATCAAATAGCGCGGTGATAACGCTGGATAGTGATTTTAAAATTTATCGCAAACACCGTAATGAAGAGATTTCCGTAATTCAACCCTAATATGCCTTTTTCCTTTCTACTTTTTCCTTGAACCTATGACAGACGGAGAGTTGTGGAGATAATCGCAGGAGCCGATCGCGAAGTCTGGACTGAACTCGATTTGTTAGAAAAAAAATATTTGGCAGATCGCGCAACTAAAAAGATTGTAAAATATGGCTACATCTGAAGTTTTTGCAAGATATCAATAGGGTTAAAGCAATGACAATTTTAGAAAAAGCTGTGAGTAAGATGCAGCAGTTACCGATAGATCGTCAGCATCAGGTATTGAAATTTATTGAATTTCTCGCATTTGATTTGGGCGATCGCCAAGTGGGTCAAGAAACTGAAAACCTAACAGCAAAAAAAACTGGAAGTTCTCCTCGCGATTTATTAAAAAAATGGGAAGGTGCGGTTGAAGGTGGAGTAGATGATCTTTCCTATAACAAAAAATATATGGAAGGATATGGTCAGAAATGAGTCAGCGTATAATTCTTGATACTGGTGTCTTGGTTGCATATTTTAGAAAGTCCGATCGCTTTCATCAATGGGCTGTAACTCAGTGGCGACAGGTTGATTTGCCTGTATTCACTTGCGATGCTGTTATTTCAGAAGCTTGTTTTCTTTTTCGCGATTTGCCGCACATTCAACGTGCCATAGTTGAGTTAATTGAGGGGAATGTAATTAAAATCGCTTTTAACTTACAAGAAGAATCTGGTAATATTCGTGTATTAATGGGGCGTTATGAGTCTGTACCGATGTCGTTTGCGGATGCTTGTTTGGTGAGGATGGCTGAGCCGATCGCAAAGACTAGACTGAACTCGATCTGTCGGGAAAACAATTCGATAGATCTCTCAACTAAAAAGCTTGTAAAATATAGAAATGCTATAGGTCAAGACATTATGAAAGTTGCGATTGATCGCTATATTGAAGTTACGCCTGATGTTCGTGGTGGTAAGCCTCGGATTGCGGGGCGGCGAATTACGATCGCAGATGTGGCGATCGCTTATTTGCGCTTGGGGCAGACGCTGGAAGAGGTGGCGGCGGAGTATGACCTGACTTTGGCTGAGGTATATGCGGCGATGTCGTTTTATTATGATAATAAGGTTGCTATTGATGAGAGCATTCAAGTATCTGAGGCTTTTGCAGATTCTTTGCGTCCAATGTATCCTTCTCTTTTGCAAGAAAAAATCTATGATCACGCTTGAAAAAAGATTGAATGAATTAAAACATGAGTATTACTGCAACTGTTTATCCTTATATTTCTGCTAGCCCTGATATTGCTGGTGGCGTGCCGATAGTTTCTGGTACGAGAGTGACTGTGCGGCGGATTGCTGGCTATTATCAAATGGGAATGAATGTAGATGAAATCTTGAGTGCGCTTTCACATTTACGTCCTTCTCAGGTGCATTCGGCGCTTGCCTATTATTTCGATCATCAAGAAGAAATCGAAAAGGATTTAGAGGAGTCTTCTAATATTGAGTATTGGAAGAGTCAAGCGTTAGTTCATCCTAAAGCGGTTTGAGGCAATGGCTAAGGTTAAGTTGTTGCTAGATGAAGATGTGCAGCTTGATTTGGCTTCGGCTTTACGGAAGCGGGGTTATGATGCTGTTCATATTCAGGAGTTGTCTCGAAAAGGACGGAGCGATCGCGAACAAATTGAGTATGCAGTTGAGCAGGAAAGTTGTATATTTACTTTCAATGTGAAGGATTTTGTTTTGTTGCATAATGATTATGTAATCGCGGAAAAAGAACATTTTGGGGTTATTGTGTCGCCACAGTTGCCGATAGGTGAGGCTTTACGCAGGTTATTAGCTTTGCTGCAAAGAAGTTCTCGCGAGTCGATGAGAAATATGTTGGAATTTCTATAAATGGATGTTGAGATTAGCTCGTAATTTGATTTGTATAGCACTTGGTGTTATAGTTGTGCGCGTGAGGAATATATCATGGCGATCTATAAAACTCGTTGGTTTGAGCGATGGGCGCGTAAGCAAGGGCTGACTACACAAAGTTTATGTGCGGCTGTGCTAGAAATGACTGCGGGACTATATGAAGCCGATCTGGGTGGTGGATTACTAAAAAAGCGGGTTGCTCGTGCTGGACAAGGTAAAAGTGGAGGTTTTCGTACTTTAGTTGCGACAAATAAAGGAGACAGATGGATTTTTGTATTTGGCTTTTCTAAGAATGAACGCGCTAATATCGATAAGCGCGAAGAAGAAGCTTTGAAGAAGTTGTCAGTACATCTTTTATCGCTGTCGTCAGAGGATTTGGTGGTTGCTCAGCATAATGATGAATTAATAGAGGTAATTTGTGATGAAGAAATCAACAATTCTTGAAGCTGTTCATGAAACTGCAAGTGGTCTATATAAGGCGGGTGTGATGGATTTGGTTACGTTGCGTGAGTTTGAGCAGTTGTGTTTGCCGCCAGTGGAATCATTAGAACCTGAACAAATTAAACAAATTCGTGAAGCTTGTCGTGTGAGTCAGGCGGTTTTTGCTTCTTTATTAAATACGAGTGTTTCTACGGTGCAGAAGTGGGAAATCGGACAGAAGCGCCCCAGTGGTACTGCACTTAAGCTACTTCACCTAGTAAAAAAACGCGGATTAGAAATAATCGCCTTCTAAATTTTTTCCTTTTCCCTTTCTACTTTTTCCTTGAAATTATGACAGACGCAGAATTGTTGGAGATAATCGCAAGAGCAGAACGAGAGGACTGGACGGAACTCGATCTGTCGGGAAATGATTTGGAGGTATTGCCGCCTGAAATTGGACGGTTGCAAAGTCTGGAAAAGTTGATTTTAGGTAAGTGGGACGATGAGGAAGAAGAAAAAGGAAATCGTTTAACTGCTATTCCCCAAGAGATTTTCCAATTAACCAATCTCAAAGAACTTCATATTTCATACAACCAAATAACGGCGATACCAGACGCGATCGCCCAATTAGCAAATCTGACTACGCTTGACCTCTATAGCAACAAAATAACGGCGATACCTGACGCGATCGCCCAATTAACAAATCTGACTACGCTTAACCTCTATAGCAACCAAATAACGGCGATACCTGACGCGATCGCCCAATTAGCAAATCTGCCAGAGCTTCACCTCTATAGCAACCAAATAACGGCGATACCAGACGCGATCGCCCAATTAACAAATCTGACTACGCTTAACCTCTATAG
>JAJAZG010000463.1 GCA_026785865.1 Pseudanabaena sp. CAN_BIN31 | reverse complement strand
AGTCAGAATAATCAGGGAAAATCATGCGATCGGGCTTTTTAAATAAATTGCTTTAACTGCTTAAGATTTTATCTTGATTTTCAGCTATTTAAATTAGTGTTGAACATACAGCGCTTTGCGCTGCTATAAAACCCAGAGAAAATTTTAAAAGTGCCGCGAAGCGGCACTTTTAAAATTTTCTCTGGGTTTTATGGAATAGCTTAACCAAGCTTTTTACTGCGATTGGCTTGCAACTCTTGCTTTTTCTTTCTAGCTTGGGCGCGGCGCTCTCTTGGGGTTGGTAAACCGACAGGAGGCTCAACGAGATTGACTTCATTGATGAAGACCAATCTTGCATCAACGGGTTGATTGAGGCTGTCGGTGATTTTGACCGCTTCAAAATCGGCATCGATCGCCGCAAATTCTGTCTCATTGAGCCAAGCATGATATTTTTTGCGGAGTTTAGGCTGTTGCTTCAATTCCTGCTCTAACTCTTCGAGAGAACCCTCTGTCCATTGGTAATAGAGATTCTTACTACGGATTTGGGTTTTGGATTCAGAAGTTTGTTGCGCGAGCGGGTTATTTGCCCAAGGAATGCGATGATCCCATGTAGCCAGCCCACCAGCGCGATCGCTTTCAAGTAGTCTCTCCAAGATTTGTAGATCAGAATGTTCGGTTACACGTTCAGGAAAGCGACAAAAGTTTTTGGTGAGATCGCTTTGAGAAGCCCGCAAAAGATTCATAATATTGCCTTGAGCATAGCCAGTCGCCGTTTGCTGATCGTACAAAGTCTCAAGTAAATTCTGTAATTCGCGCTGCAAAGCATCCACACTGCCATAGTGCGCCAAAAGTCGGTTGGTGAGTGGTTGCAAAATGTGGCGAATTTGAGTCTCGCGAATGTAGGCTTCGGCGCGATGTTGGACGAGGGCATAACTCATTAAGAATTCGGGATTGAGCTCGATCGCCGCGTTATATGTCATATCGATCAGGCGATCGGTCATATATTCCATGACTACAGGCTGTTGGGTGAAGCTATTGGCATTCTTTTCAATCAGCGATCGCCAGCGTAGAGAAGTCACCGATTCGAGAATTTGTGATTTAGAAATCATTGGTACGATATCCTGACGCAGATTGTCAATAGTAATTGATTCGCGCTCGATCGCTAGCCAATACATCACCTGCTGTTCGCGATCGGACAGGCGGTTATATTGTTGATCGAGGAGATAGCGAATATCGCCGAACACATTGGCATCTTGATCGAGAAATTCTTGAATATCACCATCAAACATGCTGTGGATAGAACGAGATACCACCGTCAGCGCGAGGGGATTACCACGATAGAAGTTGATCAGTCGGCTAGTCTCAGGGGCGATCGCCAATTCCTGTTGAAACATTTGCCGCGCTTCATCTTTTAATCCTGTCAGTTGCAGAGAACGCACCATGAGATCGCTACTATCAGGAGGCAGCACATTGTGTGGCTTTTCGCGACTGGTCAAAATCAAGCAGCTTTGATGGCGCACTTCACCAACTTGACGGAACAATTCGCCATAGCCTTCATAGCCTTCGCCATACTGTCCTGTAGTTTTGCCACTGCGTAAGATTGACTCCACATTGTCTAGCACAATCAAACAGCGTGATTGCTTCAAGGCTTGAATGAACATTCCCAATAGACGATCAAAATCTTGAGGCAAAGTCGCAATTTCTTGATTAGTCAAAAAGCTGACTAATTCGGCAAGCATCACTTCCACAGTCGGCGCATTGCGGAGCGATCGCCAAATAATCAAAGTATATTCACCTTGTACTTGTTCGGCAAGCTTAGTTGCAAAAGCAGTTTTACCGATGCCACCCATCCCGAATACACCCAAAAGACGGCAGCGATCGTCGATCACCCAATTTTTGACCGTTGCTAGTTCTTCGGTACGACCATAAAAGATTGAAGTGTCGATCGCATTGCCCCAATCACAGCGCTTGATATTCATGTCATTCGCGATCGCCTCAGGATTATGAGGGTTGACGATACTCAAAGGATTGTGAGCAGCGATCTGACTTGTTTCCGTAGAAGACGGATTAGCTTGAAAACGCTTGGCATGGTTACGCACCACCACTTGCAAATTATGCTTGCTCACATGCTCACCAAAACCATCTGACAAGATTTTCCACAGGCGATAACCCACGTCACGAATATAAGAAGAATCGTATCCGCAAGTCTCAGCAATCTCCGCATAGGTCTTGCGCTCCCATGTTTGGCGAAGTAGTTGCTCTTGAATATTGCTCAAGCGCTTATGTTGTATGGCGACATCGACAATTGCGATCGCGTCTTCAATGGTCATTATGGTCATGGTCGTAATTCTTTTTAATTAGTGTCTCGGATTCGGAATGTCTCAAGTCGGAATGATCTCTAGGATTCAAACAAACAATCTAAATAATGATCATTTGTTTGAAATTGTCTTAATGTTTCAAATTATCTAGCAGCTAAATTAATCACATTTAGATTATGACTAATTACAGCTATTGCAGATAAGTGAATCAACATATTCTTGTTTTCAAGTTAGATGAATAACATATATTTTGGCATTTGCAATAGATTTAATCAACTTTTTGCTAGATCCTGATTTAGTCCGACATTGGCTTAGGTATATACCAATTTTTTCTTGTCTTTTCCGATATGTCTTGACTGATGACGCTTTATAGCGATTAGTCAAAATATAAGTAGGGTTAGTCTAATCATAAAATCTTGTTTTCGCTAACAAAATATCTAAATATTTTGTTTTTGATTTTTTACAAGACATTAGAGGCTTGAACAAGAATTTTTAAATATTCTTGTTAGATAAATACAAATATAATTTTCAAATCAATAAATAAATAACGAATTACTTTTGTATCACTCAAATACAAAATTTTTAGTATTTTACCAATTAGCATTTGAGGACTTTATTCATGTATTTACTGACAAAGAATACTACTTTTTCTGGTGTGCAAATTGAAATTTGAATTGTATACTGTTTCCCAACAAAGGTTAGACATTTGATTGATTCAACTTCAAAGCCTTTGTGATACCCGCTAAACTCACTTGCCCTAACATTAAGAAATACTTAATTCTTTTATCATCGGTAAGTGCATATGGCAATAAGGGAATTATGTTTCCCGACAAAAAACGACACTTCCTCATAAAATCTCACAACTAGAGACCTTAAAACATGAGCGCTCCCCGTCATCGTCACCTTAATCTAATCAGTTCACGGACTAATTCACCACGTCAAACCTCGCCGTTTGGCATTCGTCCTAGGATTGCAGATCGCTTTTCGCAGTTGCTTCACGAGATAGAAGCATTTTTATTGGCTTGTACTTATGAGGAAATGTGTAGCTTTTGGGATGCGATCGCAAATCTTCGCCAATACTTAGAAAAAGACTTGGAAAGAGCCGCTAACTGTTCAGAAGTACCAAAATTTCTGAATAGTAGACGTAAACAGCGAGATTTTTGTCGAATTTTAGAGGTGTTAGCAGATTTACCCTCTCCCAAGCTGCGCTTATCTCACCACTTGCCTAAACGCTCAAACGATCGCCGCCATCCTAACCGACATCTTTTTGTCCATCCTCACTTATCAATACAGAGATAAGGAGGATATATGCAAAGTGACGCTTTCCCTACGCCGCCGATTTATGCCCATCATTTTCAGCCTCGGCTGACACAACTCGATCTTGAGCATCAGCAAGACGGCGATCTGCATTATTTACTAGATCAGATTGAGCTACTGATCACAGACAGTTCCATCGAAGAATCTCAATCCTTCTGGTCAGCGACCGACCGCATCAAAATCAAACACCGTGTCGTTGAGACCATGCAAAAAATTGAGAGCTTGTTTTTGGATTTAGCGACTAGCTCAACCCAAGATCCAGATTTAATTTCTGATGTCTCCACCAGCCTTCTCTATACAAATATTTCATCCATGAGTTCTCAAAAGCACCTTGAGATACCGAGCTTTCTCAAACAACGACTTTCTTGATTCCTGAAAGTATTAAATTCTATGCAATTAAGCTAAATGGCGTAAAAAATCGCTAAAAACCCTAAAATTCCTCGCAATTGAATATAAATATGCTTAAGCCTAAAAAGCTAAATCAACTAAATTTGTACTCCTAAATAAAAATCATGAAATTTTTACTATCTATTCTTTCTGCTTCTACATTGCTGCTTCCATTTGCTAGTAGTGCATCCGCATACTCACAAGATCCCCGCAGTTGCCTCGATCCCAGAACCCAATATCCATCAAATCCCCCTTGCCATAAACCACAAAATTTATCTAATGTCTATTACAACAAGGTCAACTATTAGTCAGATAGAGCAAGTATGAGAAGAAAGCAGTTTCTACAATTTGGATCTGGGGCGATCGCGATGTTCGCATTAGATCGTCTCAGCGAAAATACTGTTCAAGCTCAAGACTTTGCCTCTTTTGCCAAAAAACCTAGTCGAGAAAAACTATGTTCTCGCATCCTCGCTGGCAGAATTGATCGGCTAATGGGGGATGGGACTACATCCGAAGTTCAGCTTTTACGACTCTTGCGCCTAAACAAAGCTCCACTACATCTCTATGGCGACTTACCCACTATTTACCGTGAAGAGTCGGCGATCGAGGGCGTTAACCATGACATTGCATTTTGTCAGATGTGCTTAGAAACAGGTTTTCTACAATTTGGGGGCGATGTTAAGCCCGAACAAAATAACTTTGGGGGCATTGGCGCGATCGGAAACGGGGTCAGGGGTGACAGCTTTAGCGATCAGCGGATTGGGGTAAGGGCGCAAATTCAACATCTCAAAGCTTATGCCACCACAACACCTTTGGTGCAAGCCCTAGTAGATCCACGCTTTGGCTTAGTCAAGCGCGGATCTGC
Organism: Pseudanabaena sp. CAN_BIN31; assembly: GCA_026785865.1. Taxonomy (GTDB): domain Bacteria; phylum Cyanobacteriota; class Cyanobacteriia; order Pseudanabaenales; family Pseudanabaenaceae; genus Pseudanabaena. The sequence goes on along the minus strand of JAJAZG010000463.1, from coordinate 1,908 downwards.
ACCTTTATTGGGGCAGCTTACTGGTCAATGGGCGGAGGACATAAACTACGACAAAAAATCATGACGATTTTACGTCGTCTCTATGAGTTGTCTGGTTTTTTCTAGCGCCAAATCTCTATTTTGTCTTTTAGACTTTGTGACCGCATAATATAGATAAAACCAATAAAGATAATCCTGTAAGTTACTCCCTTCCCAGTGAAAGATTAGTGTTGCAGCGCGGAGCGCCGCAACACTAATTCTTGGGTTTCTTATACTAGGAAGGGAATAAATGGATTGTCTTGGTTAGAAAGCGCAAGTAATTGAGTTAGCAATGCATTTTATTGATCGAGTTACGATACATGTCAAGTCTGGAGATGGCGGCGATGGGCTAGTTGCATTTCGCCGCGAAAAATATGTGCCTGCGGGCGGGCCTGCGGGTGGCAACGGTGGTCATGGTGGTTCGGTGATTTTGCAAGCAACAACCGATCTGCAAACACTTTTAGATTTTCGCTTCGAGAATATTTTTAAAGCTGAAAACGGCGATCGCGGCGGTCCTAGCAATATGACAGGTCGCAAAGGCGGCGATCGCGTGATCAAAGTCCCTATCGGTACGGTGGTGATGAATGAAGAAACGGGCGAAGTTTTGGGCGATCTGACTGAGGTTGACCAAACTTTATTTGTGGCTAAAGGCGGCAAAGGCGGCTTAGGCAATAAATACTTTTTGAGCAATCAAAATCGCGCCCCTGACTACGCCTTACCCGGTTTACTTGGTGAAGAACTTAACCTTTATCTCGAATTAAAATTAATCGCTGAAGTCGGGATCATTGGCTTACCAAATGCAGGTAAATCGACATTGATCTCGGTAGTATCCGCCGCTCGTCCCAAAATTGCCGATTATCCTTTCACTACGCTCGTTCCGAATTTGGGTGTGGTTTCTAAACCTTCAGGCGATGGGATCGTTTTTGCAGATATCCCCGGTTTAATCGAAGGCGCATCTGACGGCATTGGCTTAGGACATGATTTCTTGCGCCATGTAGAACGCACAAAGCTCTTGATCCACTTAATTGATGTCACCCAAGATGATCCCCTTGCGGCTTATCACACAATTCAAGAAGAGTTAGCAGCTTACGGTCATGGCTTAGCCGACAAACCGCAAATTCTCGCATTGAATAAGATTGATGCGATGTTACCTGAAGATGTGGAGGCGATCGCCTCAGATTTTGATCTACCAATTCTCGCGATTTCGGCGGCTTCTAAAAAAGGACTCGATAAGCTTTTGCAGTCAGTCTGGAAATTACTAGAGAAATTCGATAACGATAATCCATAAAATCCTTCATAAACAAGGGGCTTAAGCCCCTTGTTTTTTATTTGAGCATCAGAAAATTACCGAAAGCGGCGATCGTCGTAACTTTTTTATTGGGCGTATCAGTTTCGTAAAGACTGAATACTACAAAATTTTGCTGCTTTGTCGAGTTTTCAACCAAAGCCTTAATCACGCCTTTTCCCTGAGAAACCACAAACTTGCATGATTGCTGAGCGGCGATCGGGATATTATCTCCAGCACAAATTGAGCTTTTACCTGTTTCAGAAAACTGCTCGGTCGCATACTCAACGTAACGTTCTTTACTGGGATTGGTGACAGCCATGACGACCGCGATCGCAGCCGTACCAATGAGGATTGCTTGTAATTTCATTGTGATACAGACAAGGGGCTTAAGCCCCTTGTTTCTTAAATTTCTAGATGGCTTAACTTTATCGAATAATTGTCGCAAAAAGTAGAGTTATAGCTGTCGCCACTTGTATTAAGACAAATCAAAACCCAAAAGAGGGAAGCGGCGCGGAGCGCCGCGTTGCTCTTTTTGGTTTTTTATAATAAAAATACTATCGGCAGCCAAAGCTTTAAGAATTATACATTTATGATAATTAGGT
>JAJAZG010000462.1 GCA_026785865.1 Pseudanabaena sp. CAN_BIN31 | reverse complement strand
GGCCCTCGCGCCCCGGACGCCCCCGCTGCGCCCGGCGCGGGCTCGGGCGCCAGCCGGGGGGGGGGGGGGCTCCCCTCGCAGGACCACGAGGAGCGGCCCGCCGGGCCAGAGGCGGGAGGCCACGTCCGGGAAGGGGCCGAAATGGCGCTGCACGCCCGCAGCGGCCAGGTGCCGGCTGGGCAGTGGCGTCGCGAGCAGGATGCCGTCGGGGGGCCGCCCCCCCCGCCCCCCGGGCCGGGGGGGGGGGGGGGGGGGGGGGGGGGTCTTCGCATTGCGATCGCCCAAGATCGCGCCTTTAGTTTTTACTATGCCGATAATCTCGATTTGTTTGCAGAAATGGGTGCAGAATTAGTCCCTTGGAGTCCGATTTCTGACAGCAAACTACCCAAAAATATTCACGGACTATACTTTGGCGGCGGATTTCCTGAAGTGTTTGCCGCCGAACTTACCGAAAATAAAAGTGCCAGAGAATCTGTCCAAGCTGCAATTAAATCAGGAATTCCCACCTATGCCGAATGTGGCGGCTTGATGTATCTATGCGATCGCATTGTCGATTTCCAAGAGCAATCTTTCCCAATGGTAAATATTTTCCCAACGGCGGCGACGATGGGCAAACGCTTAACTCTGGGATATCGACAGGCGATCGCCTTGCAAGATAGCCCATTAGTCAAAACAGGCGATCGTCTTTGGGGGCATGAATTTCATCGATCATCTTTAACAGAATTAAGCGATCGCCCCTTATATTCGCTGCAAGGCTATGATTCACATTTGCAATATCCCGATGAGGGATGGCAAAAATATCAAGTTCACGCCGCCTATACTCATTTACATTTTGGCGCTCAAACGCATTTATTGAAAAGGTTTTTGGCTAATTGTGCAGCCTAAATATGTCTCTCAAGTAATATAGCTGTCGCCAAGCATGTTAGGACATAAAACCCATAAAGTAGATGCGGCGCGGAGCGCCGCATCTACTTTATGGGTTTTAGTTTGTCTTAATACAAGTGGCGACAGCTATAACATCAGTATCTAGTCTAAGAAAAGATTTCTTAACACGCAAATTGCATCATTAATTTTCTGAGCTTTCTCGTCTTTAGAAATATTGACAACATTATTCTTCGTATCCTTTTCTGTATCTGTTCTATTAACTTGCAATTGAACTGAATCTACTTTAGGTGTCAAAGCGTTAGTCTGAATTGTTTTAGCATTAGAATTAGAATTGACCTGACATTTTGAATCCATAGTCGGAGTAGACTCTACAGCAAAAGCTTTAGGAACTACTACAAAAGATGCAGCAACTGCAAGACTAGTGGTAATCAAAACACTGTGAAATAATGTAGTGTGTAGCATAATATTCGACCCCTTTCCCCTGTTCTATACATATATTCTATCACTTTTATCTATTGTTGTATATCATGATCTTTAGAAATACTCTTTAATCATTAACTTTCAGCATCGATGATTCCAGTACGAATCGCATAACGAATTAGCCCAACCAGATCATGAATATTGAGGCGTTCCATACTTGATGTCATAGTTGATGGTGAAATCTAGTACAGGCTTGCAAAAGCTACAAAACGATTAAATTAAGCAAAAATTTCGTCTAAACGACTTATGCGAGAATCAATCTTTCCTTGTGTATGTGTTTTATTACTTTAGCAAGCCTATACTAGCTAATTATATTTCTCAAGTGCTAACTCCACAAGGCGATCGCATAATTCTGTAAACGGAATGCCAGAGTATTCCCACAATTTGGGATACATACTCAGGGATGTGAATCCAGGAAAAGTATTAATTTCATTGATTAAAACTGTGCCAGTCGCTTCAACATAGAAGAAATCAACTCTGGCTAAACCAGATCCAGCCACCGTTTGGAAAGCCTTCACTGCCATTGACTGCACCGCTTGCGTCACATTGTCAGGTAACTCGCTGGGAATGATCAGATTTGCCATGCCTGCGGTGTATTTGGTTTCGTAGTCATAGAAATCACTGGTGAAAGTAATTTCACCGATCGCTGACGCTTTGGGTTGCTCATTACCAAGGACAGCACATTCAATCTCGCGAGCAGTTACGCCTTGCTCGATGATGATGCGGGGATCGTAACTCGTGGCACTGGCGATCGCCTCTTGCAATTGTTGGCGATCGCGTACTTTAGAAATCCCCACCGATGAGCCAAGATTTGATGGTTTTACAAAGCAAGGATAACCAAGAGTCGCTTCAATATGTTCGCTCCATGCTTGTTCGTCCTGTTGCCACTGCCAACGATTTAGCGCCACATATTTGACCTGAGGTAAACCCGCATTTGCAAAAATCGCCTTCATCGCGATCTTATCCATTCCCACCGATGAGGCAAGCACACCATTACCGACATAGGGCTTATGCATCAATTGCAATAATCCCTGCACCGTACCATCTTCGCCATTTGGCCCATGCAGTACGGGAAACCAGAGATCGACTTGCTGTACTTCCATCGGCAAGAAAAAGGCAGCATTAGTCAATAATTCTGAATCTTGTAAACCTTTACCAGAATCTAGAACCTGTTGCGACAGATCGGGACTGCGCCATGTGCCATCGCGTTGAATGTAGAAGGGTTGAACCTGATAGCGAGGATTTTGGCTGAGGGCTGAGGCGATCGCTTTAGCAGATGTAATCGATACATCATGTTCGCCCGACTGTCCACCAAATAACAGACCGACATAAAGAGGAGACTTTGCCGCCAAGTTGCTCATATCCATCATTAATAAATATCCTCTTTAAATTGATATTAGACTTTTAATTAGCTAGAAAAAACTTAAAACCCAAAAAGCTGTGGGGGGGGGGGGGCGGGGG
>JAJAZG010000461.1 GCA_026785865.1 Pseudanabaena sp. CAN_BIN31 | reverse complement strand
ATTTTTATCACCAGTCCAATCTGGACAGATCCAACTTTTCAGCCCCTTTATCCCCAAATCGTCGCCAATCTGGAAAACTCCTACCGCAATAATCCCAGCAAAGCCGCGAGCCTTGCCGCATTAAGGTGGTGGAATGGCAATCCTAATGCGATTACGGAACTCAAGCAAACGGCGAATCCCACAGCGATATTACTAGCCAAGGCGATCGCCAATGACACCACCGCCTTGCAATCGGTCAAGCAAAATCCCCAAACTCCTCTAGAAATGGTGATTTCAGCATGGCTAAATCCTAATTTGCGCGATAAATTACTAGAACGCGCCTATGTATTTGCTACGAGCAGTTTGCCTGATCAACGCTCTGCGGCGATCGTCAAAGCGATGAGCGATCGTATGAATCAATCTGCTAGCTTTGATGCTTGGTTGCGGACACCTTTACCAGCGAATAGTCCCTTAGTGATTAACTATCGCCGAGCTAGACTCGGTTTTGGTGTAGTTAGTCGGCATGTGGATGGAGTTGTTCCCCTTGACTTTTTTAATGTTATGGATAGAGCAGAAATATCGCTCTTTCTTAAAGATTTATTCTCCTAAAGCTAACTTTGTGATTGGAGTCAGATCGAGATCGCATATTATGTAACCATCACGAAATAAAACATTTCGCGATTGCAAACCAAAGGAGCAAAATCGAAATGACGATCGCAATTGCACCAAAAACAAGCTTATACGACCGTGACTATTTGCTATGGACTGAAGAGACTATAGCCAAGTTAAAAGCTAGAGACTTTGAGCATGTGGACATTGAAAACTTAATAGAGGAGATCGAGAGCTTGGGTAAGTCTGAAAAACAAGAACTAGAAAACAGACTGGAAACTTTACTAGCTCATCTACTTAAGCGCATATATATTAATATGCCTGACTGTTTCAATGGATGGGAGAACACGATTAGAGAACAGCGTAGACGCATAACTCTAAGGCTGAGAAAAACTCCTAGCCTAAAAAATTATTGGGATGAAGCTATGGATGATGCTTGGTTCTTAGCTTTAGGTTTAGTCCAAGATCAGTACTCAAAAAAGGGCTATCAGTTCCCTGATACATGGCAGTTTAGCCGTGACATTGACTCGATGCTCAATGTTGATTTTTGGGAATAGGCGATCGCCTATTATGTAACTATCTCGAAAGTAAAGGAGCAAAATCGAAATGACGATCGCAATTGCACCAAAAATAACTCTGTACGACCGTGACGTAAATCTATGGGTTGAGGATACGATCGCTAAGTTAAAAGCTGGCGATCTCCAAGGTCTTGATGTTGAGCATTTAATAGAGGAGCTTGAGAGTTTGGCTGGTAGAGACAAGCGTGAGATATTAAGTAGGCTGAAACGGTTGATCGAACATATCTTAAAGCGTTGCTACGTCAAATTACCTGACTGCTACAGAGGATGGGAAATCACGATTATTAATCAACGTGATGAACTTAATGAAATGCTAAGTCAGTCCCCAAGTCTTAAACAGTATTTCTTGCAAGGATTTGATGATGCTTTTAAAAAAGCTTTACGTCTTGTCAAGACTGAATACTGCGAAGTTGCTTTTCCTGATACATGGCAGTTTAGCCATGACATTGACTCGATGCTCAATGTTGATTTTTGGGAATAGGCGATCGCATACTATGTAACTATTTTTTCGACGATGTATTTCGCAATTCTCAATGATGCGCCTGCTTGCCCCATGCGCTCTTTACCATTTCGTCCCACTTCTTGAAAGTAATCAGGATCTTGCAAAATCTTGTTAAGAACATCCGCAACTTGAGCAGGTTTATCGACTAAGTTAACCGCACAGCCTAATAAATCAGCCTGTTCTTCCGCAAATTTGCGCGTAAATTGGGGTCCATTACCTGCGATCGTAATTACGGGCTTACCTAAACCGACCATTTGTTCTGTCGCCGTGCCAGCCATTGCTAGCCCTAAATGACATTGATGCAGACAATCACCAAAGCTATCTTGTAATAAAATTAGCCGCGCATTTTGCACCTTAAAAGTGGTTTCATCGATGCGTTGCCAACCTTTTTGGATAATGCTTTGTCCAATAACTTCTAGATCTAAATCGGGGGCGATCGCTACTAAAAAATGGACGTTATGGGGAATAGTCCGCGAAACAACTTGGGCGCAGAGCATTAAAGTCATCCAGTTTTCATAGGCTTCAGGCGATCGCGAACCAGGTAAAATTGCCACCGCCCATTCATCTTCACCGATGCCAAAATCGCGCCCTTTTGGTTCGAGTCCATCCATCATTGAGCTACCTAGATAAATCGCAGGCAGTTTAAAATCTCGGTTTAAGATTTCGGCAGTTAGTAAATCTCGGACAAATATCGCCTTGCAGCGATCGCTATTCATCAAAGCGCGTTCCCAAGGAAAAAAGATTGAGCCGCCGAAGGGCTTTTTGACGTGGGGCAAAGGATTTTTGCGATCGCGCCAATAATATTCTGATTTCGCCGTGGCAACAAACGCAAAATTGCAACCACCAAACTTAGATGGCAACCATGCAAATAGCAATGGCACAATGTCACCCACCGCCAAAATCAACCGTTTGCTGCGACGATTCTCGCGTGACCAGTTCCAGACAAAGCCCAATTGTTTACGAGTTAACCCCACCAATCCACTTTTGACATCACGGGCTAGTTCGCGGCTATCCTGTCGCACAAAGCCTCCCGATGGCATCGCCTGTGTAAATTGCTTGACGATTGGGATATTTGCTTTGGCATAGGCATGTCCCACGCCCACAAGTGGTAAGGCGATCGCGGAAAATCCTAATTTTTCTAGTTCAATGCAGATACGGGCGGCGATAATATCTTCACCATGCCCGTTACTGATACATAAAATTTCCACGTTTTACCAAAAAACTTAAATTGCAATTCTGAATATTTATTCTCTGTGCCTACGGCGCAAAAAATACTACTAGGCTAATGTAACTTTAGTAGAAACTGCGACATTCAGCTTAGTCAGTAGTTATGCAAAGACAAAATATTAGTCAAAAAATCAGCTTTTATCTCAATGACCTTGCATCACTAATCGACAAATTCATTAGTATTGCGATCGCTATTTCCTAAATTAGTAACTTAGGCGGGATCGACAAAAACAGAACTCCATTACCAGTCCAAGGTTGAGTTTCAGGCAAAGATATCCCAATAATTCCAGCTTTTTTTAAAACTAATACACCTTTAGATTCACCCCAGATCAACATTTCTGCCCAAGCCGTCAGATTTGGTTCATGCCCAATGATTCCCAGAGAAGCTTTAGCAGGTTGTTGGCTGACCCATTCTGTAATTCCATTTAGCCATGTTTCAAAATTACCTTCGGGAGCAAGTTCTGGCGATCGCTGCACGGGACAGTCCCCAAAGACATCGGCGAAAATATCCGAAGTTTGTTGAGCGCGGACTAATGGGCTAGTTTGTAAGAGGTCAAAGCGCAAGCCTAAGTCGTAGAGACGTTTAGCAACTTGCTTAGTTTTTTTGCGCCCTTCATCGTTGAGAGGACGCTGTGTATCGTCTTCGTAATTCCCGCGTTCTTCAGCAATACCATGACGAATTAGATAAAGACTAGGCATTGACTAATAAGCCCTCCACTAAACTTTCCACTAATCCTTCAAAAAACGCTTTGCCGTCAGTACCACCTAAAACTGCTTCAGCAGCACGTTCAGGGTGAGGCATCATCCCGATTACATTGCCTTGCTTATTGCAAATCCCTGCAATATTATCCAGAGAGCCATTTGGATTTGATTCCTCAGAAATATTACCGATCGCATCGCAATAACGAAACACGACTTGATGATGATCTTCGAGATTCTTGAGCGTATCAGCATCAGCGAAATAACAACCTTCTCCATGGGCGATCGGTAAGGTGATTACTTGATTTTTTTGATATTTGTGAGAGAACGCTAAATCATTGCGCTCAACTCGCAATGGTGCGCGATCGCAAATAAAGTGCAAATCGCGATTGCGTACTAACGCCCCTTGCAATAAGCCCGACTCAGTTAAAATCTGAAACCCGTTACAAATACCAAGTACATATTTGCCCTTAGCCGCATGTTCTTGTAGCGATCTCATTACAGGCGCAAATTGGGCGATCGCGCCACACCGCAAATAATCGCCGTAGCTAAATCCCCCCGGCACCACAATCACATCACAATCACTAATGTCTGTGTCCGTATGCCAGATTAGCCTTGTCGGTTGCTGCAAAATGCCACTTGTGACTGTCGCCACATCGCGATCGCAATTAGAACCAGGAAAAACTAAAATCCCAAATTTCATACTTTTTGCTCCTGCGCGATCGCGGTTAACTCAAAGCGATAATTTTCAATCACAGGATTTGCTAGTAACTTGTCGCAAGCTTCATCTAGTTTTTGCGATGCTGCGGTCTCATCGTTTGCATCGAGAACAATTTCGACATACTTACCAATGCGAACTGAATCAACGTGATAGTCCATTTGCTTAAGTGCAGACTGGACGGCTGTACCTGCGGGATCGAGAACAGATGGACGTAAGGTGACAAATATACGGGCTTGATACTTCATGCTTGCTGTCAAATATTTTAGAGGCGATCGCGCTAATGGTTTTGAGTACCGATCATATAGCAAATTGAACAGATGCCATGACGCATTCCCGATCCTCGCGAAGCAGAGTTAAGATCGGTCAGGATTTTTGCTTTCAAGACTATCAATCAATGACCTGTCTTAGTGAAAACCTTGCTAAAAATGAGACTCGATGTGGAAGCCCCCCACTCTCTACGCTAGGATGGGATAGTTGATTTGGCAACCCCAAACTATGGCTTACAAAGGCAATAAATCCTCTTTACCAAGCAAAGACTGTGTAGTTTGTGGCAAGCCCTTCACATGGCGTAAAAAATGGGAAAAGTGTTGGGATGAAGTGAAATATTGTAGCGATCGCTGTCGCCAGCAAAAATAATCTCCTATAAACGAATCTCCGCGATTTGCTATAAAAGACTGATGATCGCAATCTATACACAACGCCAAAAAGCCGAAGCTTGGCTCAAAGTCTATCGTGGTAAACTCCCAGTATTTGCTTGTGTACTGGGTTTTACGGATACAGGACTAATTCCCAATATCTCCGCCGCAGGAGCCACGCCCGAAGATCGCAAATATACAGCGATCGCTGATGCCGAGTTTCTTGCCACGGGCGCTAATCCCAACTTCCCTTTACCGCCTTTAGTCGCAGGTGCGTCTCCTGTGCTGATTTCTCGCGCTGTTGTTGCCGCACAGAAGTTACCACTTTTTATTTTTGATGCTGGCCTAGCGATCGCCCCCACAGTCAGAGCGATTTCCCTCGGTGGAAAACCTGCCAACTGTTTAAGTACAGGCAAAGCTTTACCGATTGAAACGGTGCTGCAATTATTTGTAGAGGGATTGGCATGGGGTGAGAAGTTAGCCCAAGCAGGGGCATATGCGATCTTGAGTGAATGTGTGGTCGGTGGCACAACTACCGCCCTAGCGGTTCTCACGGCACTAGGAATTGATGCAAAAGATAAAGTAAATAGCTCCCATCCCACTTGCAATCATTCCCAAAAATGGGAAGTCGTTCAAGCAGGATTACAACATCTCGATCCAGAAGCTTCACCCTTTGAAATTGTGGCAGCAGTCGGCGATCCGATGCAAATTGTGGTGGCAGGAATGGCGATCGCCGCTAGCCGTCATGCAGGGGTATTACTCGCGGGTGGTACGCAAATGTTGGCGGTGTACGCGCTTGCGAGGGCGATCGCCATCTACAAAAATCTCACATGGAATCCCGATGCAATTATCATTGGCACAACGCGCTGGGTTGCCGAAGATCCGACAGGTCATACGATTGATCTAGCATTGGCGGTGCAGGATGTGCCATTACTCGCCACACAACTAAGTTTTGCCAAGTCTAAGTTTTCGCAATTACGCGCCTATGAACAAGGTTTTGTTAAGGAAGGTGTCGGTGCTGGTGGCGCGGCGATCGCCGCGCATTTATATCAAGGTTGGACGCAGGAGCGATTATTAGAGGCGATCGAAGCGCAGTTGTAAAATTAAGTCGCTAAAATCTATTCTTCAACCGTCTCTTCTGCCACTTTTTCTACAAATACTTCTACAGAAGGCTCTACAGATACTTCCATACCTTGGATATCCGTTTCTTCAATCTCTTCTTCCAAAGCAGGTGGAACTAGAGTTACACCAACGATCGCGTCAGAAGAATCGAGCTTTTGCAATCGCACACCTCTAGCAGTACGAGATTGACAGGCGATCGCATCCGTAGATTGACGCATGACGATGCCGCGACTAGTGACAATCATTAATTCATTCTGTTCATCAACTAAACAGAGCGAAGCCAATTGATCTTGACCAGATTTAAACTTAGTCACGCGCAAACCTTTACCTGCTCGTTTTTGAATACGGAACTGGCTGACAGGAACGCGCTTACCATAGCCGCCTCTGGTGACGACCAAGACCCAAGGTCCTTGCATTTTCTCATTTACAATCTCAGAACCAGTTCCAGAGCTAGCTTCAGGGTCAGTTTCCAGATTCTCATCTTCATTTACAGCTACAGTAAGATCGATCTCTTCCTCCGTACCTTCAACTTCCTCGATTTCCGCCAAACCAGCAGGGAGAATATCCATACTCACGATCAGATCGTCACCAGTCAAACGCATCGATCGCACGCCGCGAGTATCACGTCCCATCGGGCGCAACTGCTCATGGTCAGTACGGAAGCGGATTGACATCCCTTGACGTGAACCGACAATAATCGTGTTATCGGCTCTAGCACGACGCACCCAACGCAGTAAATCACCTTCTTCTAAGGCGATCGCAATTAACCCATTAGAGCGAATATTCGCAAAAGCAGGTAACTTAGTCTTTTTGATATAGCCGCCAGCCGTGAGCATGACCAGATACTCATCTTCAGAAAACTCGCTGATTGGTAATACCGTAGTGATTTTTTCGTTGTTTGCGATCGGTAATAGCTGCACAACGGCTGTGCCACGGGCTGCCCTGCCCGACTCAGGAATCTCGTAAGCCTTGACTCCATAGACCTTACCGCGATCGGTAAAGAACAAAACTTTGTCATGGCTACGACAAGCAAAGAAATGCGCGATCGCATCATCATCTTTCACATTCGCGCTAGCTTTACCGCGAGTCGCCCGATGTTGCGCCGTGAAAGTATCCACAGGCATTCGTTTCACATAACCTTGCTGCGTCACCATCACAATCGTTTCGCGATTGGCAATCAGATCCGCCGTATCAATATCGCCTTCATTAGGCAAAATGCGCGATCGGCGTGGTGTCGCAAAATCAATTTTGACGGCTTCCAGTTCTTCGCGAGTAATCGTGAGAATGCGATCGCGATTGGCAAGAATATGTTGCAGATCGGCAATCTTGGCAACTAATTGATCATGCTCATCATGGATTTTGTCAGCATCTTGGGCAGTGAGTCGGCGCAATTGCATTGCCAGAATCGCATCTGCTTGCGCTTCCGATAATCCATAGCTCTCAATCAATCCCAACTTCGCCGAAGCGCTATCATCCGCACCACGAATCAGCGCAATCACTGCATCCAAATGATTTAAAGCAATTAATAAACCTTGTAATAGATGATCCCGCTCTTCGGCTTTACGCAATTCGTACTGAGTACGCCGTGTAATTACTTCATAACGGAAGTCGAGGAACACTTGCAATGCATGACGTAATGTTAATGTCACTGGCTCGCTATTTACCAGCGCTAACATATTGCAACTAAAGTTCGATTGCAGAGGTGTGGATTTGTAAAGATTATTCAGTACGACTTTCGGATAGGCATCGCGCTTTAGTTCAATGACTAGACGCATACCATCGCGATCGCTTTCGTCACGAATATCAGAAATACCATCGAGCTTTTTCTCATTGACCATTTCCGCCATTCTTTCGATCAGCGCCGCCTTATTAGTTTGATAAGGCATTTCCGTGATGATAATCGCCTCGCGATCTTGTCGCCCAGGAGCAGTTATCGTCTCAAAACTAGCCACCGATCGCATCGTCACCGAGCCGCGCCCAGTCATATAGGTTTCGCGAATACCATCTGTCCCCAAAATCAAGGCTCCTGTCGGGAAGTCAGGGCCAGGAATATAATGCATCAATTCCAAATCAGTCAGCATCGGATCGGCGATCAACGCAATCAGTCCATCCACCAATTCACCCAAATTGTGCGGCGGAATATTTGTCGCCATCCCCACCGCAATTCCTGACGAACCATTTAGCAATAACTGGGGAACCCGCGCAGGTAATACTAAAGGCTCCTGTTGTGAGCTGTCATAGTTATCGCCAAAGTTAACCGTATCGCGATCAATATCCTGAATCAGTCCGAACTGCGAAATACGAGTCAACCGACATTCGGTATATCGCATCGCGGCGGCAGGGTCATTATCAACCGAGCCGAAGTTACCGTGACCATCGACCATGCGATCGCGCATCGAAAAGTCTTGTGCCATCCGCACCAGTGCTTCATACACAGCCGTGTCACCGTGGGGGTGATATTTACCAATTACGTCACCGACCACACGGGCGCATTTCCGAAACGGGCGATCGGCAGTCATGCCTAACTCGTGCATAGCGTAGAGAATGCGACGGTGTACAGGCTTGAGTCCATCACGGGCATCGGGCAGGGCGCGACCGACGATCACGCTCATGGCATATTCCAGATACGATCGCGACATTTCGCCGCGCAGGTCTGTTGGAATAATCCGATCTTCTAAGATTTCAGTCATACGTTACTCAAATTCTCCTTGCATTGCTCGGCAGCGATCGCCCCGTGTGATTTAGGCAATTCTTACTAAGTGTCTTTACTATTATAAGTCTTGACGGGGAGGTAGGGCTTTTAGCTTTTAGTTTTTTCTTGGCGATCGCCTGTCGATGAATTCAGAATATAATCTAAATTAGTTGGCTAAGCTTTGATCTGTTTATGATATTCATTAACCCAAAAATCGACTTTGCGTTCAAAAAAATCTTCGGTTCCGAAGATAGCAAGGACATCCTGATTAGCTTCTTGAATGCCTTAATCTATGAAAACCAGCCTGTTATCCAAGATTTAGAAATCCTGAATCCCTACAATGCGCCGAAAATAAGGGGAATCAAGCGATCTTATCTGGATATCAAAGCGGGAATCATTGATGCCGAGACGGGTGAGCGACGCACCGTAATTATTGAGATGCAAGTTCTCAATGTGGAAGGATTTGAGAAGAGGATTTTATACAGTGCGGCTAAGTCCTATTCGACACAGCTTAAGTATGGTCAAGCATATGACCAACTCAATCCTGTGATTGCGCTAACTATTACCGACTTCGTGATGTTTTCCGAATTAAGCAATGTCACTTCGAGATTTATCTTGAAAGACAAATATTTTTTAATGGATTATCCGATTTATGATATCGAATTGATATTTGTGGAATTGCCGAAGTTTAAGAAGCAGTTATCGGAATTGGAAAATATTGTCGATAAGTGGTTATTCTTCTTGAACAATGCTAGAGGTATGACGGATATTCCTACCGAAATGGATAATATTCCTGAAATGAAGAAAGCTTTTTACATTGCAAATCAGGCAAATCTGACGCTCGAAGAATTGGACGATCAGGAAAAAAGTGAATTTTTTATTCAAGATCAGCGCGGTGCTATTACTGGGGCTGTCTCTAAAGCTTTGAAACAAGGTTTGCGGGAAGGTACACAGCAAGGGATACAGCAGGAAAAGGTTGAAACAGCTAAGGGACATGCGGGGAAATAAAGTACCAATCAATGAGGAGAAATTACAATGTCCCACTTTGGCAGAGTTGCAGAAGGTTGCCAAAAATCTTTGTACTGCTGCAAATCCTCAGGCGCAACTTTTATTTTCTTCTCGTAGATTTTGGTGATTAAATGCACAATTGGCTTTACGCCCTTCCAAGCCATATTGCTAGCCCATTTT
>JAJAZG010000460.1 GCA_026785865.1 Pseudanabaena sp. CAN_BIN31 | reverse complement strand
GTTTAGATAATATCGCTCATTTCTATTCTCACCTGATTCCTTACTAATCTTTTAATCGTGGAGGTAACTCGATCGTGAATATAGAACCTTGATTAACCACACTTTCTACAAAAATTGTGCCACCCATTAGAAAAACAAGCTGCTCTGTAATTGCCAAACCCAGTCCAGTTCCGCCATGCCTACGAGTAGAAGATTGATCAACCTGACGGAATTGTTCAAAAATTGTGCGCTGAAACTCAGGATCAATGCCAATGCCTGTATCTTGGACTGAGATAAGGATGTTTGATGTTGCGAAAGGAGAAATTTGTGATTCTTGGGTAGATAGATTATTCGTATCTGCAATCGCTTCAGAAATTATCTCAGATGATAGAACTTCCGATATTATATTTGATGTTTCCAAAGCATATTTTAGCTCGATCCGAACTTCGCCACTATCGGTAAATTTAATCGCGTTAGAGACTAAATTTGTAATCACTTGCTTGATCCGAATCGAGTCATGATAGATCGCACAAGTACCAATATAATTTTGAAACACAAAATCTAGAGACTTGATACTGGCTAGCGGTTGTAAACTCTCGCAGGTATGATGAATTAATTCATCTAGATTAAAAAATTCGGGATGAGATTCCATTTTTCCTGCTTCGATTTTCGACAAGTCGAGAATGTCATTAATCAAATCCAGCAGATTTTTGCCATTGCGAAGAATCCGCTCGACCATATCAACTTGGCTGAATGAGAGGGCATCGCGACGCTGACGTAATAGCACTTGCGAGAAGCCAATAATTGCATTCATCGGTGTTCGCAATTCATGACTCATATTTGCCAAAAACTGACTTTTTAATTTAGTTGCTTCTAACAATTGAGCATTTTGAGCTTCAATTTGATTGATTAATTGAGCATTGCCGATCGCGATCGCGGCTTGGACTCCAAAGGAAGCTAATAGATTTAAATCTTCGCGAGAACTAGCTTTTTCTAAATGGCAATGCCCGATCGCTAACACACCTAAACGACCAGAACGACTCGACTCAATCGGCACACACAAAGCACTTTTGACGGGTAGAGCCTCGACTAGATGCGATTCACCCGCCTTGATTTCAATGGGAATGCCTCCTTTAAATACCTGTGCAATTAGATTTTGGGCATCCAAATCAAAGGATTTTTGCAGGGAAAAATCGTCAGGCAATCCTTTCGCCGCCGATAACGTTAGTCGATTCTCTTTGGGATCGTAGAGCGCAATCACGCAAATCTCTGCCCATGCGATCGCGTCGCAAGTCGCCTCAACTACTGACTCTAAGAGAACATCAAGATCCTGTAACTGTTGATTAATCAAATTGGTGAGCCGTTGCAAAATGCTCATCCGCTTCTGCTGCTCGATCATGATCTTGTTCGTCTCTTGCAACACCTTATCGCGATAACGCTGCTCCGTGACATCGCGCAAAATCATCACACTACCAATCAACTCTGATTCACTTCCCACAAGCGGTGCAGCCTTCGTACTGAGAATAATTTCATTCCCTTCAGGTGGGCGTAAAATCACTTGATCTTCCACAACTTCGCCTGTGGACATGGCGCGAAACACCACGAGATTCGCTAAATCTACAGGATCGCCATCCTGATGCCTGATGTCAAATTGTTTGACAATCTCTTCCATTGATTTGGCAATTACAGGCGACGCGGGAACTCCATTAGTAGAAGGCAAAGCATTAAAACTCAGGATTTTACGTCCTGCGGAATTAATTTTGAGAATCCGTCCCGCAGGATCGCTAAGCAATACGCCATCGGCAAGTTGCTCAAAAACGGTGGTTAGCTCTTCGCGCTGACGGGCGATCGTCTCAATACTCTGAGCATTGCTGATCGCCGTGGCAAGGCGACGACCAATCGATTGCAAAATATTCCTTCCCCGTTCTGAAAGTGGCGTGAGGCTGCCTAAAAAGAGAACTCCAACAAGGCTACGTCTGAGCATTAATGGATATGCCGACAAACTTTGGGGCAGAAGATCACCAACAGGAGTACGGTAAACAAGAGTTTGTCCTTTGAGGCGATCGCCTTCCCAAACAATCGCCTCTTGCAATTGTCCTGCTTGACCGACAATCCCTTCGCCAAGGGTAATTTCTGTCAGGGCTTGACTCGTTTTATAACCCCATTCCGCCGCTAATACTAAACATCCTTCGGGGCGTGAGTTGGGGCTTTCCCAAAGATAAATACTACCGAGTTGAGCGCCTGTGAGCTTACAAATTTCTTCGAGACTTGCCTTGATTAATTTATATTGATCGGTAGTATTGACTAAAACGAGATCGAGAGATTGCAGCGCAAACTGAATATCACGGGCTTCGAGAGTAGCCGTCTTGATCTCCAAATGAGCCGCCATCCGATTAAATACTTTGGCAAATTCACCGATTTCATCGGCTCCATTTAATCGCGATCGCGCTGATAAATTGCCTGTAGAGAGTTCTTCCGCCGCCTCAGCAAGTTCCGTAAGTGGTGGCTGAATGCTGCGGATAATCGAAATGGCAACAAATAGCCCAGAGCCTAGTCCGCCCGAAAAAATCACGATCGCTAGCCATGTCGTAAAAGCCTCTAATTCGGGTGGGCCTTGCTGAATGTGCAGCAGCAGGATTAAGGTGGCGGTTGCTAGCAAAGAAATACTAGTGGTCAGCCCAAAGATTAAACGATTAACTAAACTTTCACGGCGAGGCATGTTGGCATTGGTCATGAGAATTCCCCTTGAGCTTGTACTAGTCGCTTAGCCATCATTTTAGCAAATCATAAGATGTAAAAGAGGCGCTTTGCGCCTCTTTTACATCTTATGATTCTAGAAAAACACCCATCTTACGGAATTTTTGATAGCGTAGCTCTTGGAGATCCTCTGCCTTTAATTTACATAAGCGATCAAGGTTTTCCACAAGCGCTGCCTTGAGATTTTCAGCAGTTTTTAAGGGCGATCGATGCGCTCCACCTAAAGGTTCATCGATCACATAATCAACGATCCCCAAACGCAATAAATCGGGAGCCGTAATTTTTAAAGCCTCAGCAGCTTTACCCGCCTTTGCCGAGTCGCGCCAGAGAATCGCCGCGCAAGCTTCAGGAGTCGCCACTGTATAGACTGAGTTTTCAAACATCATGATGTGATCGCCAATGCCGATCCCCAATGCGCCACCCGATCCGCCTTCACCAATCACTGTGCAAATAATCGGTACGCTCAATCCAAACATCTGGCGTAAATTTGCGGCGATCGCTTCGCCTTGTCCTTGCTCTTCTGCTGATACTCCAGGATATGCCCCAGGTGTATCAATCAGGGTAATAATCGGCAATCTAAACCGATTAGCGTGATCCATTAGTCGCGCCGCCTTACGATATCCTCCAGGCGAAGCCATCCCAAAATTGCGGGTCACGTTGTCTTTGGTATCGCGCCCTTTTTGATGCCCCAAAATCACCACAGGGCGATCGTTAATTCTGGCTATACCACCCACTAAGGCAGGATCGTCATTACCTCGGCGATCGCCATGTAACTCGATCCACTCATCGGTAATTGCTTGCACATAGTCAAGAGTGCTAGGACGGCGCGGATGCCTTGCAATCTGCATACGTTGCATTGCGCCCAATCCCGAAAAAATTTCTCGCCGCAAAAGCTCGGCTCGCTGCTCTAAAAGGTGAATCTGCTCAACCATATCCACATCGTTTTCGTTCGCGAGGTCGCGGATTTGGGCGATACGGTTTTCTAGTTCAACGATGGGCTTTTCAAAGTCAAGCAGGATTTGGCGATCGGCCATGATGCAATTTTTTATATTTAGATACCAATTCTCAGATTAGCAGAAAAGCGTTACAGCGCTTTGCGCTGTTATAAAACATAGAGAAATTTTTGAAAGTGCCGCGAAGCGGCACTTTCAAAAATTTCTCTATACTTCTTAAAGCCTCAATAAGCTGTAGAATACAGGATTGATTGAGATTAGTAAAAATATTTATGGACACTACATTAGCGATCGCCTACCTTGGGGTCTTGGTTGTGCTGCTGGCTGGCGTTACTTGGTTGGTTGTGCGTCAGATTTTGAAAGCACGCAGTTTAGAAAGCGTAATTTCTGACCTCCAGCCAAAGCTACAAAAGGAAAAAGGCACACCTGAAGACTATTACCAACTTGGCAGTGTTTATTTACGAAAAAAACTCTACGCTCAAGCCATTGCTTTGTTTAATAAAGCTCTAAAAGAAGGCGGAGACAACAATCCTGAAGTTTATAATGCGCTGGGATTTTCCTATTTTTCCCAAGAGCAGTACGATTTGGCGATTAAAAATTATAAAGAGGCGATCGCCTTACAAGATGGCTATGTGACTGCGATTAATAATCTTGGTCATGCCTATGAGAAGAAAAAGTTGCTACCTCAAGCGATCGAGATGTATGAGCAAGTGGTGAAGCTAGATGAAAAAAATGAAAACGCGAAACGTCGTTTAACTTCCTTGCGTAAACAGATTGTGCCAACTGCTTAGTAGCAAGAACCGATTCCTGTTAATTGCCAGATACAAGTTAATGTAAAGCCCAAGAGAAAGCAAATTATATGGTTTGCTCCTTCTTGGGCTTTGACAAATTATTTTAAATTTCATGTTTGACGAGCGATCGCCCCAACAATCATCTTCTCAAGTTTGTAAGCGGCGATCACAATCTCACCCAACAACGAATATTCTCAAATGATTTGATGTGTTTCAGAAGGCGATCGCCAATAACCTCTCCGAACTCAACCAACCATTTTTACTTGCCTAATCTCGAACTGAGATAGACAATCTTAACGGACTTGGCGTTTCGGCATAACGTTTCGGTTACACGGCTGTCGATATAGCGGTTTTCAGTTGACCATGTGCAATAAAATCTAAGTTTTTCAAGCATTTCAGAAGCCTAATTTTGCCTATGCTCATGTGAAAATCGCTATAGCTTCTACCACAATACCGGCTAACTCTCCCAGTCCCCTCCAACTGGGTGTTAGACCTTACCCTTTTGAGTCTTCGATTGAGTCAGCAAATTCAACTTCAAAAAGCTGTCTTTTCTGACGAGCCTTGATGGTTTTGACTCCAGATCCTAAATCTGCAATGTTTTGCAATAAACCTTCGGCAAGCTTAAGCTTTCCTCCAATAGAGTGAGAAATGTCTGATGTTAATTCAATTGAATCAGATAAAGCTCCACCATATATCCTCGCATGAACTAAAGCTTCCCATTTTGGCTCGTAGGGAAGCCAACTGTACTTCTCCACAGCAAGAGTTAGGTTTGGAGTCCAAGGCTTCCCACGAAGCTTAATTGTACGAGCCTTAACTCCTGATTGCTTCCCCTCGCGCGCGAAGCTTCCTTCTCCCCCTCCAATTCCTGTAAATTGAACATTCGCATTTGCCTCTTGTTCATTGCTCTCGTTTGTTACCTCTTGAATTACGATCTTTGTGGCTCCTAAATCAGTCAAGAGGCGGATTAGCTCTGTTTCTCTTTCATCGTACAGCAATGCATAGAATGATTCTAAAGGGATGTATTTTCTACTCTTTGATTTTAAAGGATGCACTCTGTAAATATTTTCGGGAAAAGGATGTCCTGGCGGAAACTCAAATTCCTCAGATAGAGATGAAAAGGAAATCACTTCGATGAGTGTTTGTAGTTGATTAAGGCTGAGCTGATTAAGGACTTGTGCAGCTTTGTTCGCGAACTCTTCATCACTATCTGCTTCATGCAATAACGCTTCTTGGGAACTAGATGTTTGTTCTTGTTTTTTGATTAAATGTTTAGTTACGCCAATAGCAAAGGTTGCTGCTGCGAGAAGAGGTACTAAGGTAACTCCAGCGGTAAGCGTTACCGCTCCCATAGCTGCTGCCGCCATAGCCAAACCACTTTCTAAAGCTTTAAAATTGTTCTCGTTCGGTTTTATATCTGACTTCAATTTTGTTATTTCTGTAGCAGCAGCAGAGATTTGATCAGCAAGACTGGAAGTACCATCTGCTGAGACATATATTATTGGCTTACATTTATTCATATCTACTCCTTAATGATGTACTTCAGATTTGGATTAGCAATGCACTGACATACATATATCTACTAAAGGTGATAAAAGAGCTATTTCAACGTAGATTAGCCTTAACTAATTGCTAGCTGAGAGGAAAGTTTAATCCTTTTCCAATTACTAACTTGTATGGATATTAGTCGAAACCTATCACTGAACATCACGACTTCTCAATAATTTCTTACCCGCACCTCATAGTAGGTCTAACTACGTATTGTCCCACAATTGCTGTAGATTTGTAGTTGTGGTTGTATGTTACCGCAGATTTTTGTGGGTAGTCAATGCGATCGCCTCAATAATCATCTTCTCAAGTTTGTAAGTGGCGATCGCTATCTCACTCAACCACAAATATTCTCAAATGATTTGATATGTTTTAGAGGGCGATCGCAATGCTGCACTGAATATCTTGGCGATCGGTTTAAGTAGCTTCAGTCCTGAGATTGTCAACAACTGCAATTCATTATTGGTTCATTATCAATTCATTATTCACTCATTATCTGAATTGCTTAACTATCAAAGCTTTTGCACATTTTTAATCTTCTAAAAATGATTTATAATCGGACTTAATCATAGAGAGAATTAAAAAATTGCTGCAAGCTTTTACAGCGAGTTTATTGCTGATTACTATTTCGGAATTAGGGGATAAAACTTTTTTTATCGCGGTGATTTTATCGATGCGCTATGACCATCGCACCGTGTTTTCTTCAGTGCTATCAGCATTAGCCTTAATGACAGTGCTGTCGGTGCTATTAGGGCAAGCGATGTCGCTATTACCAAAAGCTTACACTCACTATGGCGCGATCGCCTTGTTTTTAATCTTCGGCGTAAAGCTGATTATTGACGCGATCGGCATGTCTCCCAATTCTACGGAAGCAGTGGTCAAAGAAGCCGAAGAAGCTGTTGAAGAGAAAGATCATCAAATTTCAATACCGATCTTTGGCAAAGTTTTAAAGCGTTATCCCCAGATTGGAATTTGGGTACAGGCTTTTGTGATGACTTTTTTAGCGGAATGGGGCGATCGCACTCAAATTAGCACGATCGCCTTAGCTGCCGCGAATGATCCCATTTTTGTAACCTTGGGCGCGATTTTAGGGCATGGTATCTGCACAGTAATCGCCGTGATTGGTGGTCGTTTAGTAGCGGGAAAGATCTCTGAGCGCGTAATTACAGCGATCGGCGGCGTTCTCTTTCTGATTTTTGGCGTAACAGCTTATTTTAATCCCCAATAAAAAACGGCGCGGTGCGCCGCTTTTTTTGTGATTGAAGCTAATTGCCTTCAACTTTACCGCGATATTCACTAGCCGACATCGTGCCATCTAGTTCGCTTGCATCTTCAATATTCACCTTCAGTAACCACGAAGCACCGTAAGGGTCATTAGTAATACTTTCTGGCTCATCGACTAATGCAGTATTCGCTTCCATCACCGTACCCGTCACAGGTGAATAGATATCTTCCACCGCCTTGACCGACTCAATCGTGCCGAAAGTTTGTCCTTTTTCTACCTTTGTCCCCACTTCGGGAAGATCGAGAAAGACAATATCGCCCAATTGATCGATCGCAAAAGCGGTAATTCCTACCGTGGCGGTGTCATCCTCTAGCCGAATGTATTCATGGGAGTCGGTGTATTTTAGGTCTTCAGGATATTCAAACATCTTGCTACTTTTTTCCTTGTTTCTGAAATCTTATCGAGAAATTGGGTTTAAAACCTCGTCCTTCTAGGACGGCTCTATATTAAGATATATCAAATATCGTAGGGCATACGGAAATTCACGCCTGAAAATCCAAAAATGAGCTTTGACAATACTTGCAAATTCCTTGCCGAGACCTTCCCCAGCGATTTCGCCAGTTGGCTATTGGGGAAACCGATCAATCTCACCAAACTCGAACCATCGGAACTACTCCTCGAACCGATCCGCGCCGACTCAGTTATATTTCTCGAATCAGCCGAACTAATACTCCATATCGAATTCCAAACCGAGCCAAACAGAAACATCCCTTTCCGTATGGCAGACTACCGCCTCAGGCTATATCGCAAATTCCCAGAAAAGCGAATCCATCAAGTAGTCATCTACCTTACCCCCAGTCAATCACCGCTAGTTAATGAAACCACATTTATCACAGGAGAATTGAACCATTGCTTCAATGTCATCCGACTATGGGAACAACCTACCAAAATATTTCAGCAATATCAAGGCTTATTCCCCTTTGCCCCCCTATCCAACACCAACAACCCCGAAGAAACTCTTAGACAAGTCGCCAAGCAAATTGAAAACATCGCCGATAAAACCACCCAAAGCAACGTCGCCGCATCGACGGCTATAATATCGGGTATAGCCCTAAACAAAGAAATTATCCAAAGATTATTGAGGAGCGAAATCATGAAAGAATCAGTAATTTATCAAGATATCTTGCTCGAAGGCGAGGCTAAAGGTATATCCAAAGGTAAGGCTGAAGGTAAGGCTGAAGAAAAAAATCAGATTGCTTTAAAAATGCTAAGTTCTAACATTGCTGTAGATGCGATCGCCGAATTCACAGGACTAACCCTAAAACAAATCGAAAAACTGCAAAAGCTTGCTACGAAACAGCCTAGAGCAAGAAAAACTACAAAACCAAAGCGATCGCTCTAATCAAACTTCAAAATCTTGCTGGGTTTAATTTTTATAGCGATCGTTAAGTATGTTGGGACATAAAACGAAAAGATGGAAAGCGGCACAGAGTGCCGCTTTCCATCTTTTTTTTATTTACTGGTATCAGCGATCGCTTCAAGTTCATCAACTGGTTCGCGTTTAGAAAATCCCCAGAGAAAAACTAATCCAATACAAGTAAGCATCAACCATTCAGGCGGAACTAAGCTATCAGAAAATACTTTGATAAATAGGCGTAAACCCACCAATAACACGATTAGATAACCCGCCGACTCAAGGTATGTAAATTCTTCTAACCACTTAATAAACAGTCCTGCTAAAAAACGTAAGGTAATAATCCCCACCACGCCGCCGATTAGCACTAACCAAGTTTCTTGAGCCACTGCTACGGCAGCCGTCACACTATCCAGCGAAAATGCTAAATCTGTCAGCGATACAAGGGCGACAACCTGCCATAGCTTCGTTGCCATGCGAACTGGATTCTTTGCATCATGCCCTGCTTGAGACTTTTCTAAGAAAAACTTGCCCGAAAGCCAAATCAGATATACAGCACCAGCTAGTTCAAATTGCCAATATTTAATTACCCATGTCGCCGTGAAAATTAGCACCACACGCAATACAAATGCCCCGATCAAGCCATAACGTAGCGCCCATTCCTCTTGCTTTGGATCTGGCAAACTACGCACGATCGCGGCAAGGGCGATCGCATTATCCGCCGACAAAATCGCCTCTAGCAGAATTAATACGCCCAAAATGGGAAGAACTTCGGGGCGAAAAACAAAGGCATTCGTACCTAGAAACTGCTCGAACATTCAATACGATCCATAACAAAACATTAACAAACTAACATCAAGTATACAAAATTATGTGGTGAGTGCATTGTCTCCACTACACCCTATGTTTTTTGTTACATTTTGCTGTGTTGTAGAGGTAGGTGTTGTGATAACAATTAGTAGAGGATTGCTAAATAATGGTACTTTTTTATGAAGTCAATAGCCTTTAATCATTCTATGATCGCGATCGCTAGCACTCTGATGGCTAGTATGACAATTAGTATGAGCGTGCAAGCGCAAAATGCTGAACATGTCCAATCTCTGAAAGAAAATCGCACTTGTCAGCGCTGTGAGCTAAGCGGGCTAGAAGCAAAAAATGCAAATTTACGCGAGTCATTTCTCGATGTTGCCGATTTGCGAAAAAGTTCGCTCTCTGGTGCAAACTTGGCTTTTAGCACGATGTATTATGCCGACTTTCGTGATGCTGATCTCAGCAACACCGACCTACGCAACACTTTTTTGATTAATAGCGATTTGATCCAAGCAAATTTGTCTGGAACCAATGCGCGAAATAGTCGTTGGAAATATGCTGACTTGACTGGGGCAAACTTGCAGAATGCCAATTTGATTGATATTGAGTTGGTTTATGCCAAGCTCAATGGCGCTAATCTCACCAATGCCTCTTTGCGTAACGCGAGCCTGTATGGTGCAGATTTGACGGGTGCAAACCTCAGAGGTGCAGATTTGTATCGCGCTGACCTTACCAATGCGATCGTGACTAATGTGGATTTGAGCCAAGCAAATCTTTGTCGGGCGACTATGCCCGATCGCACAATTTCTATGCAAGGTTGTACTTTGATTAAATAAATTTCAAAAGCCTTGCAAAGCAAGACTTTTGAAATTTATTTGTGTTATTGTAGCGCTGCAATAACACCGCCTATTGAGGCTTTAAGGGATATAGAGAAATTTTTGAAAGTGCCGCTTCGCGGCACTTTCAAAAATTTCTCTGGGTTTTATGAAAGCGCAAAGCGCTGTAGCATTTTGACAAGTTGAGAAAAACTTTATGACGATCGCCCCAGTACCAAATCAAGCATCGGATCGAGTACGTTGGCTGCAAGTGTGGAGCCTTGCGTCAGTACAAGGAGCAATTTCACTGAGTTGGATCGCTTACGGGATCTACTTACCCAAGTTTATCGAACAGGTATTTGGATATCCCGCTAGTCAAGCTCAACAATTTGCAGCTCTGTTGCTGGTAATCGAAAGCGCGATCGCGGTCTTCGTTGAGCCATTATTTGGCGGATTATTTGATCGCTAGCAGCATTGGTATAGCACGCGGATGCCATTGATTGTGGCAGGAACGCTTGCTTCAACGGCTTTGTTTATTGGCTTGCCATGTGTGGTGATATTCGGCGGTGCAAATGAAATTACGCGCGTGGTTTTGGTGGGTTTTCAGGAGCGATCGCTATTTTTGGTTATCTAGTTCCCAAATCCGCCATAATTTCTATGCCGAATGTGATTTTGATGACCGCGATCGCCTTTCTGGTGGCAGGAGTAGGAATTGCTCTAGGAGAGCGCATTACTGGCAAAATCATTGCTGAGTAATTGCTGCGATTTACCGCGAGTTGCGCCGATAATCCAATTACCTAAAGCGGGAACCATCTGACACAAGCTCACACCCATATTCGCAAGCGGTGGCTGCACAAAGCAATTGTGCATCATTCTTCCTAGTCGCAAGCGGGTTTGGAATTCCTTGCGCCATGCGATCGTATATTGCTGTTTAAAGGCGATCGCATTGATTTGATGTTCCAGAAATTGACTGACAAAAGGAACCGCAATTTCTGATGATCGCAATGCCATCGCCATACCATCACCACAAAGCGGCGTAATCATTCCCGCCGTATCACCAATCATGCAAATATCGTTATAGAAATTCCCTTTCAATTCAAAGCTAATCTGACTCAAGCCCTGTAATGAAGTGGAAACTCGTTGCATATGACGGAAGCGATCGGCGAGTACAGGGTTTTGAGCTAGGGATAAGGGAATATCTAACTCTGGATCAACTGGCTCTTTCATCACCCGCTCATGGGCAATCCAACAAACGTTAATTTCGCCTGTTTCGATTTGCGATAGTCCACAATATCCATTCGGAAAACTATGCAATTCGATCACATCGGCAATATCCACACCTGTAAAATGTCCTTTATAAGCAATCCAAGGCGATCGCTTCTGTACAAATTCCCGATTGAGATTGCGATCGAGGGAAGACCGTTTCCCAAATGCACCTAATACCAAGCGCCCAGAAAATTCTCCTTTGCTGGTGCTAACCTTAAACCCTTCTTCTAAATTGCCCGTAACGCCTGTCACTTTCGTATTATCAATACAAGTCACATTCACAGCTTGCGCTCGTTGGAAGAGCATCAAATCTAGTTGATAGCGGCTCAGTCCCAATGCAGCGCTAGGAAGTTTACTCCGAAATGATGCACCGCCAGAAGTAGTCAAGTAAGCTCGATTAATCTTCTGTGCGCCAACTTTGTAGACCTGTTCGAGTATTCCTAGATTTTCAAAAGCTTCGGTTACTTCAACAGATAGAAATTCGCCACAGAGCTTATGCATTGGGTAATGGCTTTGCTCTAGCAGCAAAACTCGATAACCGAGTTTTGCTAGTTGAATGGCGGCGCTACAGCCCGATAGCCCTGCACCGATCGCGATCGCATCGTAATTCATATTTTACCTGATTTATTTAGCTTCTAGCTTAGCTTGCTTTACTTGTAAGTAGCTAAACCCAAATAGTTGTGGCGCACATTGTGCTTGCGTCACAACTATTTGGGTTTAAATAAACACCATTGGCTTATTCTTAAATGGAGCAAAAGCTTCCGCATCGAAGCGATAGAGACTAGCAGGACGACCTGCTCCCCGTGAGGTTTTGATACCCGTATCACTCAGGAAACCTAACTTTAATAAGCGGGTACGAAAATTGGAATAGTCGGAAAAATTCTCGCCAAGGACAGTTGTATAAAGTTGATAGAGATCGCTGAGCGTAAAAGCTTCGGGCAATACATCAAAGGCAACAGGGCTATATTCGAGCTTATTGCGGAGTCGGCGATGTCCATATTCGAGAATGCGATTATGATCGAAGGCGAGTTCAGGAACTTGCTTGACGGGATACCATGCGATGCCACTCACTCCATCAGCAATTAGTTCTGCTTGAGCAAAGGGAACTAATGCGAAATAACTAACAGATAGATAGCGTACTGCATAACTATCGGGAGCCTCACGCGGATCGCGTCCGATATCACCAAAGGTGAAGAGTTGTTCGAGATAGAGATTTTTGGCGCGGATTTTTTCAGAAAGAATGCGATAGGCGGATTCTTCGGGGGATTCGCCTTGACGCACGAGTGTACCGGGCAAGCACCAGCGATCGCGATATGGTTCATGTTGGCGCATCACAAGTAGCACCAATAGACGGTTCTGCTCGGTGTCTACGGAAAAGATCACGTTATCGACACCGACCTTGAAATCTGCTAAGGGTTTGGGGGCTATGGTGCGGGACTTGTCTGCCATGCGTAAAGCGACTCTCGTTGGATATATGCTGCGACTGTGGGTATTATGACTGAACTGTTGCCATTGTTGC
>JAJAZG010000459.1 GCA_026785865.1 Pseudanabaena sp. CAN_BIN31 | reverse complement strand
TAAAGCCTTACTGCGTCAGCGTTCTGGCGTTCTCTAATGCAGTACACAATTTCTGGAGAGATTCGATGAAAGCTATGCTAGGCAACGCTTTGATTGTCCTCAAGGAGTATCAGAAAGAGGTCGCACCCCATCCTACTAGGGCTGTTGAAGCCATAATGGGAATGAGAAAGGGTACTAAAAGGGTTGTGCGGAGGCGAAACTTAAGGGATGCTTTGTTCATGTCTTAATCTATGTTTTAATTTTTATTAACAGCTAAATGTAGGAGTAATTCATGAATTACTTCTACATTTATACTTTTTCAGTTGCTTCTTCTTGCCGTTTCAACACCAATAAAGTGATATCATCAAAGATCTTTTGCGTACCAATATGTCGCCGCAAGTCGGTAATAATATCATCCTTAATTTCTGATGCTGATTTATGCCAGTTTTCGCTAATTACTTCACACAATCGCTCTACTTGATACTGCACTTTATTAATGTCTTTAGCTTCGGGAATGCCGTCAGTATATAAAACTATACCATCCCCTATTTCCAAATCAAAAATAGCATGACTAATAAACTCACTAATGTCACCATCTAAAGCAATGGGAAACCCCAAATCCATCGTATCAATCCGTTCAATTTGTCCGCCTTTGCGAACGATAATGGCTTCTTCATGCTGTCCACTAATACTAATTTTCCCATCAGCATAGTTAACAATCGCTAAAGTGAGGCTTTTTTCGGAATTCATCCGTTGCACATTTTTGTAAAGCGTGCGATTGAGGGTATCTAAAAATACTACTGGATCAGTTTCACGAATTTCCTGTAAAGTGCGGACGGCTGTTTGTGTCATCAACATCAAAATACCACTTTCTAAGCCATGTCCCGTTACGTCCCCAATCCCTAGTGTTACTACGCCATCTGTATGTAGCACGTCGTAATAATCGCCGCCTACTTCGTCCGCAGGTTCCATATAACCTGCTATATCTAAACCTTCAATATTTTCTAGTTCTTCAGGTTTAGGTAAAATCATCATTTGGATTTGACAGGCAACGTTTAATTCTGCTCCCATGCGTAGATTTTCTCCTTTCAGTCTCTCGTTAAGGGCAATAATTGATTCATTTGCTGTTGCGAGATCGGCGGTGCGTTCTTGCACCATTGCTTCCAGAATTTCGTCCTGCCGTTTGCGATCGCTAATATCCTGTATAATCCCTTCGTAGTAGAGAACATCGCCAGAGGAACTTTGCACGGCGTGAGCATCCATTTGAACCCAGATGACGGATTGATCCTGACGATACGCCTCAAATTCAAAATTTTTGACCTGTTCGTGTTCCTGCATCAGCGTCTGAAACTGGTCTCGCTCGTGGGAATGAACATAAACCTGATTGCGAAAATCAGTTAGGCTAGTGAGAATATCTGTGGATGAGTCGTAGCCAAAGATTCCAGCCATTGCTGGATTAGCACTGAGCAATCTTCCATCTGGTGATGACTGGAAGATACCTTCCAAAGCATTCTCAAAAATCCCGCGATAGTTTTTTTCAGCTTGCCCCAGAGCTTCAAAAGACTCCTTCATCTGGCTAGACATGTGGTTAAACGAATCTGCCAGTTGACCGATCTCATCTGCCGATTCTACGGATGCTACGACCTCTAAATTCCCTTGCTGAATTTTCTTAGTTAAAGCAGCAAGTTGACGAAGAGGACGAATGATGGTGCTGACGACAGCAAAGGCTGCCAACCCTGCCCCCAGAACCGCAGCAGCACTGATGGCATAACCTATTATTCTTTGTTCTAGCAGGGCTGCTTGAATGCTTTGGATAGATCGGCCCACCAAATATATACCAACAGGTTTAGCCTGACTGGGTTGAGTCTGGCGAGTATGGTCAAAAATAGGCGTGTAGAAGGTTTCATATTCTTTGTCAACAATAAGGGCTCTGCCTCTAAAGGGCTGGGCACGATCTAGCACCGCAGCAGCAACTTCGCTGGAAAGTCGCGTCCCAATTGATCGGGTTTTTCCATCTATATGAGGAACGTTCGTAGCAATTCGTAAATCTTGAGCAAACAAAGTGACTACAGTATCTTTATCTTTGTCAGCAAGTTTCTGGACGCGATCGACCGCATCAAAATTGCGATTTAGCAAGGTTCCGGCTAGGACGATACTGACTAACTTGTTGTTTTGGTAAACTGGATAAGCTGCCATTGCGACTAAACCAATCTTGCCAGACTCAATGGGATAAGTCCCCTCGGGAGCAGGAAGTTTCGATGCTGGCAAATCCTTAGTCTTTTGAGGACGAATTCCTACCCAGGCTTGTTTGTCTAAGCCTAATTTCTGGAGTTGATTGCTGGTGAAAATTTCCACACCACTAATTGATTTTTTGGTTTGGGTTAAATTTTTTAAAATTGCTAAATCGGATAGATCAATCCCAGTTGGCAGTTTGATCGGTATGAAGCGGGATTCGCTGTTGTCAGCTAGGGCAGGATAAGTGGTCAGATCGCCATCAAGAGTGTAAATAGTTTGAGCGATTGTCTTGCCTTCTGCATTCGTGATCAGCAAGAAATTATTGCTCATTTTGGCATCTGTGAGATTTGAATCAGCCAGCCATTCTTGCAAAGTAGAAAAGTCAGGCTGTTCCCAGTTAATTCGATTAGTTTCTAGGATTTTGCCGAGGGTATTTACTTGGACTCTATTTTTCTGTTCTATATCGGCTACTTCTGTTTCTAGTTGTCGATTGCTGATCGAGAGGCGGGATCGGAGGTTCTCCATATACTTCTCGCTGGTAACACGAGAGATGGCTTCTGTTGTCAATACAGCAGGTATAGCGGCTGCAAAGATTAGAATAGAGGTCAGCTTCCATCGGAGGCTGAGATTTTGCCAGTAAGAAAAAGGAGTCCGTTTGGCTAGGAGCAGCTTTTTAAGTAATGTATTTGATGGGCGATCGCTTCTCATTGTATTGTTCATTATTTTTGCGGCGTTGGAGAGTTTTAATAGAGCTTTAGAAAAGGTCACGTAGCAATTCGTTCTAGTGCTGCCACCTTTTCTTCGACTTGGCGATGATAGAGATATTGCAGGATTTCTTGATAGATTTGGCTACTGACGCGATCGCCTCGTTTACCATCTTCTAGCTTTATGTCATCCACATAGAAATTAAGATTGAATTGAATATAAGGTGCTCCATCTTCATGCTCAAGCCCCTTGACTAAGACCTGAGGTTCTTGCCATCTCTGTCGCGGATCTTTAAAGCGTTCCCGTAACCATTTATTTAACTCAGTGACATAATCATCTAGACGAGTTTCTTCTCGCTCAGGATTAGAAATTTTTTGATAAAGCCTCTGCATACGTCGTTTCAGCAAGCTAATCTTACGCTCCCATTCATCGGGGATGATAAACGCATCGGCATCTAGTAAATTTGGATCACGAATACTCGTGCGATACCATATTCTTATAAGTTCGATCAAACTATCTTTCACACGAGTTTCCTCAAGGATAAATGTTGTCCGATTGTTTTGAGTTTCAGTCGTCACTTTTAGCCCGATCAAACTTAAGACATCACGATACTCTTGCTGCACATTTTCAATTTCTTCTTTAGACAGTCCCCCTTTCTCTGCAAATTGCAGGGTTACAGTCATTGCTTCTAGAGACGGAAACACTTCCTCTAACTTAAAGTCCACTTCCTGCTCAGCCAGCAGACGCAAGCGCCCGATTTTTTGCTGATCTGAGAGTTCATCGCGTTGGTAATAGCGATCGCCTAGATTTAGCTTCTGATCAATTTCACCCAACGTATCGAGGTGAGCCAGAATCACCTCTTGGATCATTTGCCTGATTGAATGAAGCTCATACTCTGCGGGGATTTTAACGTCCGTTGAGTATTGAAAGTAGGAGGTCGGACGGCTGAGATTGATGATATTTTGACTTTGCAAGTTGCTGTTGGGCATATAAATGTCACAGTGCTTGCTGGGTATATAAAGATGCGTTACTCTCACTCCAATTTTGCGGAGCATGGCGATCGAGCCATTTTCAAGCTGCAACACATCGCCAAATTGGAAGGGCGAGTCAATTAACAGCACAACTCCACTAAAAAAATTTGCCAGAATGCCTTGAGCGGCAAAACCCAGCACGAAGGTTGCGCCACCCAAGGCTACCCAAATTCCCGTCAGATCAACGCCCAATGATCGCAGTACGAAAACGCCTGCAATGGTAAAAACAATGACTGGAACCACCGCTTCTAAAATTGGCAGCAGCACATCATCCCACATCGCCTCGGTTTGCTGAGTATATTCTTTTAAGTAATAAACAAAAACTTGAACGAAAAGCTGAATTAGCCAATAGCTAATTGCGACAATTAGCCCAGCAGTAAATAGACTTTCAAAACCATCAGTTATGTTGACAGATGGCAGACGATGAAAGGTGAATTTGAGAATTACCAGAACAAAAACAGTGAGGGCAGGATAAGTAGAAACGTTGAGCGTAACTAGCGCCATATCGCTTTCAAATTTACGAAAGATGGATCGCAGTACATAAAATAGAAGAAAATACAATCCAGCAGCGCCGCCCACCGTCAACACTAAGCTGGTGAGGATCAGTGACCACGCACTACTGGACTGAAAGGAAAGGAAGTTCTCTAGCATATATCTCAAGTCCAACTTAGGGGGCAGAGGTTATATTCTTACTCAATCTCCAACTTCAACCCAGGCAGTAGTTTTTCCAAATTTTTCAGGGATTTTCCTTGCCAAGGCATGTTATTCGATCCCAGAACGATCAACTGTGTCCCTTTCTTTTTGCGGAATCCCAACACAAATTTTGATAGCATACTAATGCCTGAGCTATTCAAAAAGCCTAATTCTCGCAGGTTCACAGTCATTGTCACTGGATTAGTCTCTGCCACTTCACTCAGTAAATTAGTAATCGGCTCATATTCTGCTGGACCACCCAAGCTCAATTCCCCGTTAAAATTTACGGTTGTAGTCTCAGAATCGTATTGAATAATGTAATCTTCGCCTTTCACGTCTTGAGTAGTCATTGTCAATTGTTTCCTTTTTTTTGAGTAGATTGCTATTAAACTGGCACTTGCGACATCGTTGTTACGGTAACAATTGGACGTTCAGTTTGGACTGTATCCAGCTTCCAACCGACCTTAGCAGTATAGTCATTGATCATCGTCAACAAACCTAGCCCTGAGGCTTTGGTGTCTTCTTCTAGACTCTTCTCGATCTGACGCACGTACAACTCGTCTGGATCAGAGGCTAACAGCTCATCAATGAAATCTCTGAGTTTATCTACTCCATCCGATCGCACGCTGTTGACAGTATAAATCACCACAACCACTTCAGTATCTTGCTGTAGAAAGTGAATACCGAATTTGACTTTGTAATTTGAAGCGTCGTCGTTAAACTTAATCGCATTTTCAAGCAGTTCATTGGCAATATAGCTAACGGATGCATTAGCTTCTTTAATTCGCTGCTGATCGCTTGGATTATCCTCATCAACAGGAAGAAAGTTAGTGAAGTAGTCAGCAACAAAATGAGCAGAGAGACGATTGTTTTTCCAACGCCGCTTGAGCGGACGAGAACTGGGTGTAAAGGTAAGTTCGAGTGAATCATGCTCCAGTGGAAGGATATCAATGAAATCACCAAATACCTGAGATGTTGAAGCAGTGTCTGTGAATGCTTGAGTCATACTTAGAGAATCTCCTGTTTCTACAAAATTGGTTCAAGAGTGTACTCAATCATGTGTGGTTACTCTATAACCATTGAGTGCATCTTCAACAAGAATCGGTATCACTTGTTTAAATTTTTTTAGATTTAAGATTATGAAAAAGTTCTACGAACTCTTCATAACTAACCTGCCCATCAGCACTCGTATCTACAACATGAGCAGTATCAAGTGCATAAAGGTTATCACCAACCGAGAACATCAACATTAATATGGATAGTTATCCTTCAATATTTAATGTCTGGCGATGATAATGTGGCTCAGTATCCATTAGCTCATTGACATTCCTCTTGATAGTAGCACAGAAGCGAGCTAGAGGAAGATCGTTGTAATCTCTACCAAAAGGATTTTCGATTTCCATACCAATCTCTTCAATACCGAAGAGGGTAAAGCTAATTAAAGCAACAACTGGAGCTGTCCACCATAGAAGTTCTGATACTAGTTGAAAGGGCAATAACAAACAGTAGATTAAGACCAACTGCTTAAGATGTACAGCATAGGCTAGAGGCATGGGGGTGCTACGAATGCGATCGCAAGCTGTCCACTCACAAACCAAACCATTTAGTCTTTTTTGCATTTCAATTAGCTGATTGATCGGAATTCTCCCCTGTTTGTATAGACACATAATGTCGTCAGCAATCCAATTAGCTATTTTTAAAGTTTGATTATCTGCTTTTTGCAACAAATCAAAGCGTTCAGGTGTTAGCAATAAAGATAACTCATCTTTGTTATATTCACCACGAAGGTAAAACTTATTGGATACCGCAAAAGCGATGAGCTGCTTAATCGTATTAATTTTGTCTTGACGATGTTGTGGTTCTGTTTCCTCAGTAACAAACCAAATCAATCGCGATAAGTTACGAATATCATTACTGATCGCTCCCCAAGATTTGCGTCCTTCCCAAAAACGTTCATAGGCGGTATTTGTCCGAAATACCAACAACAAACCTAAAACAATACTGGGAATTACAACACTTAAGCTTTTATAGGAAACAGGGATTTTCTCGTTATGTAACTTTGTTAACATTGTCTAATGTGTATTTGATGATTGATGGTTGCGATTTAGGGGGTTTTTGAGAAGTTTTGATTACGTTCTGATAATTTTAATCAGAACGCAATCAAAACTTACGTCCCATTACTTTTGCATCTTAAGACGCAGTTGATTTAACTCGTCAAGAGTTTCCACAAACTTAATTTTCCACTGGTTATCATTGCCTTTCTGGACTAACGCTTCAACTTTTGCATCCAAAGACTCTAGCAACCAATTTTCTTCTTTCTCATCACCTTCGTCTAACTTCATAAAATCGAAGAAGTAATGTTGATTTCTGTTCATCAGATTGAGCCAAACATCAGAGGGAGAAACAGACCAATCAATTTGCCAAATTTGCCGTAGCATTCTAATAAAAAACTGTTCTTCAAGACTGCGGTGAGGCTGCTTTGATAGATTCTCTAAAGCATCGATTAATTTTTTCTTGTTCATGATCGTAGTGATAATGTGTCTCGGAAGTAAGTTTAAGAATTCTAAGGTTTTGCGCTGGCTAATAAAACGCCAATTTGGATGCCAATCATACCCGCGATCGCACTACCAACAAAATAGATGAGTATCATCGTAATATTGCTTTTATCCAAAAATTTTCGGTTTCCAATGCGTATGTATAGAAGGCGGTGTAAGAGCCTAAAAATCTAGTTCTAATTATATAGATCCAATTCTGTGGGAT